>JBFHGV010000675.1:0-2382 GCA_041582955.1 Arenibacter sp. | reverse complement strand
TCATTATAGCCATATACTTTGGTTTATTAATGTTGATATCCCATTTCACCTCAAAAAAAAATAGTGATGACACCTTTTTTACGGGTGACCGCAAATCTCCTTGGTATCTCGTTGCCTTCGGAATGGTTGGCGCAGGATTATCTGGAGTCACCTTCGTGTCCTTACCAGGAATGGTAGGCAATAACAACCTTCATTTTTATCAATTTATATTAGGTAACATAGTTGGTTACTTCTTCATTGCCTTTGTTCTCACCCCATTGTATTATCGACTAAGGCTTGTTTCCATATACTCATATCTTAAGGTAAGATTTGGTGTTGGCACCTACAAAACGGGGTCTTTATTCTTTTTAGTATCCCAGTCCTTTGGTGCCGCATTACGATTAATGCTTGCCGCAAAAATACTTCAGTACGCCGTATTTGATTACTTTCAGGTTCCATTCTATATAACCATAATCATAATTTTAGTTCTTGTATGGTTATACACCAACAAATCTGGCATTAAAACTATCGTATGGACCGATACCATGCAAACCATCTTCTTAATACTTGGAGCCGCAATAACCATTTACAGCATTGTAAACACCCTGAATTTAAGTTTTATGGAGTCGGTTAGCAGTATTACTAACCATGATTACTACCAAATTTTTAATTGGGAAGCAAATTCGGGCAATAACTTTTACAAACAATTTATTGCCGGTATTTTGGTCGCTATAGCAATGATAGGCTTAGACCAGAATATGATGCAAAAAACCTTGACCTGTAAGAATCTATGGGATGCTCAAAAAAATACATTGACTTACAGTTTAATTTTGGCCTTGACGCAATTTCTGTTCTTATGCCTAGGTATCCTTATGTACATCTATGCCGATGAAATGGGGATTGTCCTATCTATTGATGAAAATGGCAACCTATTGGATACAGATACCCTTTTTCCTAATTTAGCGCTAAACCATTTGGGAATCTTAGCTGGAGTGTTTTTTATTTTGGGAATCATTGCTGCTTCCTTTTCCAGTGTAGATTCTGCCTTAACGGCACTTACAACATCGTTTACCTATGATTTCCTTGATATTTCCAATAAATCAAGAAAAAAGAAAAAAGAACTAAAAAACCTAGTTCTAATACTTTTTTCATTCATAATCTTTGTCATTATTTTGGCTTTCTCCAATAGCAAAGGCGACGTTATCTCCCTTATATTCAAAGTAGCAGGTTATACCTACGGCCCTCTTTTGGGACTTTATCTTTTGGGCATGTTCACTAACATAAAAGTAAGGGATAAATGGGTGCCACTTGTTTGTTTTACAACACCCATCATTACGTTTTTACTTGGCCAATTCTCGATTGAAAATTTTGATTTTGATTTCGGCTTTATAAACATTGCCGTAAATGCATGCTTAACAGTTTTTGGACTAATACTCATAAAAAAATAACAAATGAACATACACAAACCTACAACAGAACAGTCCTCTAAATACGACAACCTAGAACAGATGGGCATCAAGGAGTTGCTCATTAACATAAACAAAGAAGACCAATTGGTGCCTTTAGCCGTTGATAGGGCAATACCGCAAATAGAAGCTTTTGTAGACCTTACAATAAACAAAATGAAAAAAAGTGGAAGGTTGTTTTATATAGGAGCTGGTACAAGTGGCCGACTAGGGGTTCTTGATGCCTCCGAATGCCCTCCCACATTTGGTGTGACCGATGATTGGATTATTGGCCTGATAGCTGGTGGAGACATAGCGCTTCGTAAAGCTGTAGAAAATGCAGAAGATAATGAGGAACAAGCCTGGAAAGACCTTAAAAAATTTAAAATAAATGAAAACGATGTGCTATTAGGTATTGCCGCCTCCGGTACTACTCCATACGTGTTAGGTGGTCTAAAAAGAGCCAAGCAAGAAGGTGTACTAACAGGGAGTATTTCTTGTAATGAAAATGCCCCAATATCACTGGTTGCAGACTGTCCAATTGAATTGATCGTTGGGCCTGAATTTGTTACCGGAAGTACCAGAATGAAAGCTGGAACAGCTCAAAAGCTGGCCTTGAATATGATTTCAACCTCAATAATGATAAAACTAGACAGAGTAAAAGGAAATAAGATGGTAGATATGCAGCTATCCAACAAAAAGCTGGTAGACCGCGGAACCAAAATGATAATGGAAGAGCTTGGAATAAACGAAAAACTTGCCAATTCCTTATTATTAGAACACGGAAATGTTCGAAAATCCATTGAAGTATATAGACAAGGTTAACTACTGCTAAAACCTATTAGGGCCATTTCCTATTCCCCTTTTACCTTCGGCTCCCATATATTCCTCAATTTACAGCTATCCTGAAAACATAAGGCGTTCATACCAATGTACCTCTTGTAATACAACTACAAAT
>JBFHGV010000674.1:0-2384 GCA_041582955.1 Arenibacter sp. | reverse complement strand
GGCAAAGGAGTCCGGATTAACGCCTCCTTCTATTACTAGGATAGTAGATGAGTTGATAAATGTTGATGGTTTGGTGGAGAGTCTTGGTGTAGGTAGTTCCAGTGGAGGAAGGCCGCCCATGATCGTTAAGTTTAAAAATGACAACAATTATATAATCGGAATAGATTTGGGTGCTACCTATATAAGGGGATGCATGGTTGATCTTAATGCAAATTTTATTTCGGAGATACAGGTTCCTACCGAATTGGAAAAGGGATTTTTGAGTATTGTTGATAAGGTTGTCAAGTTAATCAACAAACTTCAGAGTCGGAAAGAGCCTAGTGCCAAAATATGGGGAGTTGGGATTGGTGTTGCCGGTTTGGTTAACAGTAAAACGGGAATTATTGAATCCTCGCCCGATTTTGGTTGGACAGATATTGACTTGAGGCAGGAGTTGGACAAGCATTTGGACTTGCCTTTTTTCTATGATAATTCCACGCGATTGATGGCTTTAGGGGAGATGAAGATGGGAGAGCGGGATAACCAGAAAAATTTTGCCGTGATTAACATTGGTTATGGGATAGCCTCCGGTTTGGTGGTTGAAGGCAACCTTTTAAAGGGCTTTTCCGGATTTGCTGGGGAGTTTGGACATATTTCGGTTGACACGGATAGTAATGTGCAGTGTAAGTGTGGTATGTACGGATGTTTGGAGTCTTTGGCCTCTGGTCATAGGATAGCCTCTCTGGGTAAACAGCTGTTGGCAGAAAACAAGTCCGAATTGTTAAATGAACTATGTAGGGGGAATCAGGAGCTTATTACCGCCGAGTTGGTAGCTCGAGCGGCAAAAAAAGGTGACCCGGCATCCATTAAAATATATGATGAGGTAGCTGAGTATCTCTGTAAGGGAATAGGGACCTTGGCAAATTTATTAAATCCAGAAACAGTCTATATAGGCGGTGGAATTTCCTTGAATGGCGATCTACTTTTTAACTTAATAGCGGAGAAGCAAGATAAGTACCTCTTGGCCGGAAATTCAAGGGTTACAATACAACCCTCTACTTTTGGTGATCAGGCAACTTCCATTGGTGCAGTATCCGTAGTCCTGGAGAAAATTTTAAACTTGGAGTTATCCGGTGTCAAAAAAAACTAAATAACAAATAAGGTTGTGTCAGTTTCATGGCGCAACTTTTGTCTTTTTCAGCTTAGGGCACAAAATCAATAAAAATATAATGGGAAAAATTAAAGGTTTTGCTTTAGCGGTGGTGCTTGGGTTTGTTTTATTGAGTTGTAAGGACGATTCAAAAAAAGAGGTCGCAATAGTAGGCCCTAAGAAACCCAATGTAATTCTAATTATGACCGATGACCAAGGGTACGGTGATTTGGGATGTCTGGGCAATCCGTATGTTAAAACTCCTAATTTGGATGAATTCTATAAGGAGAGTGTTCGTTTTACCGACTTTCACGTAGATCCTTCCTGCTCTCCCACTAGGTCTGCCCTGCTAACGGGTACCTATTCTGCTAGGGCAGGGGTATGGCATACCATTGGCGGGAGGTCATTGCTAAAGGAAGGGGTGACCACTGTGGCAGACGTATTTTCGGACAATGGCTATAAGACTGGTATTTTTGGGAAATGGCACCTTGGTGAGAACTATCCCTTTAGGCCCAACGACAGGGGATTTCAGGAAGCCTTGGTGCACGGTGGAGGTGGAATAGGACAATCGCCAGATTTTTGGGGCAACGATTATTATGATGACACCTATAAACACAATGGTAAATTTGAGAAATATGAGGGCTATTGTAATACGGTGTGGTTTAATGAAGCTATTGACTACATAGAAAAAAACAAAGACGAGCCATTTTTTTGCTATATCCCCACCAATCTTCCCCATGCACCATTAAATGTGGATGAGAAATATGTAGAGCCCTTTAAAGGCAAGGTTTCAGAGCGTTTGGCGAAGTATTATGGTATGGTGGAAAAAATAGATGAAGATGTAGCTACACTATTTCGTAAGGTGAGTGATTTGGGGTTGGATGAGAATACTATAGTCATTTTTATGACCGATAATGGACCCTGTCCGTGGTTTGGAGGTGTTGAGATGGATTTTGAAACAGGTTTTGTTGAGGAAGGATTTACGGCCGGTATGAGAGGTGCAAAGATATGGGGGTATGAGAATGCCCATCGTGTTCCGTTTTTTATTCGCTGGCCCGAAGGTGGTATCGAGGGCGGTAAGGATATAGATGCACTTTCGGCTCATGTAGATGTGCTTCCCACCCTAATAGAATTGTGTGGACTTAAAGGAGCGGATAGTTTAAAGTTTGACGGTAGAAGCCTAGTGCCACTTTTAAATGGGAAATTGACAAAATGGCAAGATGATAGAACGGTAATTGTGCACAATCAACGTGTG
>JBFHGV010000673.1:0-2386 GCA_041582955.1 Arenibacter sp. | reverse complement strand
GTTAGTGTTGATGAGATCGTGAAGGCAACAGAGGGTAATTTAATAGTTAAGGGTGATATCCCAGAGATGGATATTTAAAGAAAGATTTTCAATTGTGGCGTGTATAAACTATTAATTTTTCATTTTACTACACACTTAAATAAACAGTCTCCATTTAACACTTTGCTATTGGTTCTATAGATATGAAAGACTTATTTTTACCCTAAATCAGGATTTAAGGTAAATTGCACAACATATTTTTAAATTCTGCGTTACTTTAAAATAAATTGAGTGTATAACCCATGTTAAACCCCAAATTTAACAGCTATTAAACCTAATTTACTATGGAAGCCCAGATGAGCCACGCGCCAGCGCAAGAAGAAATTCAAGTTTATCGAACTGACTTTTTTAGAGGCATTTTACGATTGACAAAAAAATTATTTATGCTGTAAGGCATACTGTAAAAATTGTAAAGGGAGTAAGACTATTGTGTTTTTGCTCCCTTTTTTTATAGGCTACACAGAATATCGGATGCTCTCTTTATGGTTTCATCGGTTTTTGCGAAACAGAACCGCAAAAGATGGTTGTCCAGCCCGTTGGTGTTAAAACTAGAAATTGGAATACTGGCTAGTTGCTTATCCTTTACCAATCGCTCTGCATAGGCTTCATCCTGTTCTTTGGTGATTTCACTGTAATCCAATAGTTGAAAGTAGGTGCCTTGGCAAGGTCTTATTTTTAATCTGGAATGGGAGAGTCCGGATTGGAACAGGTCTCTTTTTTCCTGATAAAATGCGTTGAGGTCCAGATAATGTTGGGGTTCTTTTAAATAGTTGGCCAATGCCCTTTGTACGGCGTGATCTGCACTAAATACGTTGTACTGATGAACTTTTCTAAATTCGTGCATGAGTTCCGCAGCTGCTGCACAATAGCCCATTTTCCATCCGGTGATGTGAAAAGTTTTACCAAAGGACCCGCATATAAAAGTACGTGAGGCCAGGTCAGGGTATTTGGAAGCACTGTGATGGGCATGGCCATCAAAGATGATATGCTCGTAGACTTCGTCACTAATGACAATAATATTGGTATTGGCCAAGGAATGCTGTAGCTGCAGCATGTCATGATCCGAAAAGATAGTACCGCTGGGATTATGGGGCGTGTTAATAATGACCATTTTGGTCCTAGTGGTAATACGGCTCCTAAATTCTTCCCAATCTACCTTAAAATCGCTGTTGTTCAATTGAAGCAGGACAGGGACACCGCCATTGACCTCAATAGCTGGCTCGTAGCAGTCGTAGGCGGGTTTAAAGACAATTACTTCATCACCATGTCCAATAAAGGCTGTAATGATGGTAAAAATGGCCTGGGTGGCACCTATGGTTATGGTTATTTCTGATTCGGGATGGTATTGTTGATTGTATAGGGAAGCAATTTTTTGGGCAATCCCTTCCCTGAGTTCCATTACACCTGCCATGGGTGCATATTGATTGTAGCCTGCATTCATGGCCTGGCTAACTAGGTTGATGAGTTTGGGGTCTGGATCAAAATTAGGGAATCCTTGGGACAGGTTCAGGGCATTGTATTGATGCGCCAATTGTCCCATGCGGGTAAAGATGGTTGTTTTTACCTCTGGTAATTTGGAGGGAATGTTGTGCGGGTATTGGGGCATTGCTATGGATTTTAATGCTGGATGGATTGTATATGGTCTAGGACTATTGCTAGGCAATGGTCCAGATCTTTTTTAATTGATCTTTCCCAAAACCGGAATACGGTATAACCTTGTTCTTTTAATGCCTGGTTAACTTCTTGGTCTCTCTGCATGTTGCGTTCTATTTTGGGTATCCAAAATTCCCGATTGGTTTTTATGTTTTGCTTTCTTTCTTGCCAATTATAACCATGCCAGTATTCACCATCAATAAAAATTACGGTTTTGTATTTTTTGAGTACTATGTCCGGTTTACCAATTATTTTTTTGTAGTCTATTCTATACCTATAGCCGGCTTTGTAGAGAGCCTTTCTAAAGGCCAATTCCGGCTTTGTGTTTTTTCCCCGGATTTTGCCCATCATTTTAGAGCGTTGCGGAGTCGTATAGAAGCCAGACTCTTCATTAAAACGGGGAACTTTAATTCTTTCTTGGTCATATTCTTTGGACATAGTTAAAGTTAAGGAAAAAATTGAGCATAAAAGTTTATGAAATTTGGAGCATTGGGGGAGTGGGATCTATCCAAGCTGGTTGGTTCTTGATAGAACAAAAAAATCCCAAACACCGGTTAAGGTATTTGGGATTTTATGTTAGATATGTTAAAAAGAGATTATCCCTTTATTTTGGCTCTAAAAAATTCCCGGTTCATACGCCCCGGCTTGGTCGTAATGAGCGGCCAGCTGGGCAGCAGCCGCTTCCCCGTCGCGG
>JBFHGV010000672.1:0-2387 GCA_041582955.1 Arenibacter sp. | reverse complement strand
AGCATCCCAGGAAAAGGCATTACAGCAACTTGAAGATATATACGCCTATTCAAAGGAACTGGAAGAAAAAGTATACCTTACCCATAACCAAAAAGCCCATATAGCCTATATTAAAGGGATAGATTCCAGTTTTGTAAGGACTACGCCCATAGACAGTAGCCTGTATTTTTATGGGGATTGGTCCATCAATGGATTGCAAGCCGTGGCAGGACAGGGTGTGGTTAACCTCTTGGGGCTTAACATCAACAATTTTAGAAGCCCATTAGTGGTTCGTGTGCCCAAACCCGGTAAGGGGTTATTGGGGCAACGTATGCTAAAGGACGCCTACAACGAAGCCTCCTTGGTCATTAGTGGTATCTACCAAATAGAGGAAGAGCTGGATAGAAAATATGTTTTTGCCGAGCTACCATTGGTACAGGCCTTATTGGAGAAGGACAGCACTCAGCTGTCCGGTATTAATTTTAAGCTAAAAGAAAATGCCGATATTCCTGAACTTAGAAAAAAAATAGCCGCTATATTTTCGGGAGAGGTAGTGCTAAAAGACCGAAGGGAATTAAACAGTACCCTGCACCGAATGCTGAATACCGAAAATTTGGCCACCTATCTCATCTTTACCCTGGTACTGATCATTGCACTGTTTAACGTAGTGGGGGCCATTATCATGATGATATTGGACAAACAGCAAAATTCCAAAACCCTATATAATTTGGGAACCACCATTAAAGCCCTCCGCAGAATCTATTTTGTACAAGGTATCTTGGTCACTGGCTTGGGTGGACTAATAGGGGTTTTTATCGGGTCCCTGCTTATTTGGTCCCAATTGGCCTTTGGGTGGTTAAAAATTACACCTTCCCTTTCTTACCCCGTAGAGTACAGGTTTATAAACCTAGCCATTGTATTGGCTACCATTATGGTTTTGGGGGTAATCGCCTCTTTTATTGCCAGTAGTAGGATCAACAAAAAGCTCTTGGCCCACTAGGATACAAATTCGAAATCCCCAAATTTTTCCAAAACCTCATCAAAGGCTGCGAACACATCCTTTGCGTCATCACTGGTAACCATTTTCATTCGGTATTCCTTAAAGTGAGGTATGCCCTTAAAATAATTGGTATAGTGCCTACGGGTCTCAAATACACCCAATTGCTCGCCTTTCCAGTCTATGGCCATCTGTAGATGACGACGGGCGGCGTCTACACGCTCTTGCATACTGGGTGGTGCGGCATGGGTACCGGTATTAAAAAAATGCTTTACTTCCTTAAAGAACCAAGGGTAGCCTATACTGGCCCTCCCTATCATGGCCCCGTCCAGACCGTATTGGTCCCTCATTTTCATGGCCATTTCCGGGGAGTCTACATCACCGTTCCCAAAAACGGGGATGTGCATGCGCTGGTTGTTTTTTACCTCGGCTATAGGTCCCCAATCGGCTTCTCCCTTGTACATTTGCACCCTGGTCCTCCCATGAATGGATATGGCCTTGCAGCCCACATCCTGTAAACGTTCCGCTACCTCAACAATTTTAATGGATTCTTGATCCCATCCCAAACGGGTCTTTACCGTTACAGGCAGTTTGGTATGCTCTACCATGGCCTTGGTCAAGGAAACCATTAGGTCTATGTCTTTTAAGATACCCGCACCTGCTCCCTTGCTCACTACCTTCTTAACCGGACAGCCAAAATTGATATCAATTATATCGGGTCCGGACTGCTCAACTATCTCTACAGAGCGCAGCATGGATTCCAAATTGGCCCCAAAAATCTGTATCCCTACCGGACGTTCCTTCTCGTAGATATCCAGTTTCATAACGCTTTTGGCTGCATCACGAATAAGCCCTTCCGAAGAAATAAACTCGGTATACACTACATCGGCCCCCTGCTCCTTGCACAAGGCACGGAAAGGTGGGTCACTAACATCCTCCATTGGCGCAAGCAACAATGGGAAATCTGGCAATTGAATGTCTCCTATTTTGGGCACAGTTGATCTCCTTTAAATTTTTGGACTGCAAAATTACTGAAAAATTATATAACCCTAAATTTCAAGGGCTAAGAATGACCAAAACCAACAACATAGTTTAATTGACAATACCTTTTATTGGTAGCTGTGCGTAGGGACATTTAATTGATTGTTACACCGGTATTTATGCCTGCCCGTAGTTCCACAGCACTGTATATCCTTGAGTTTGGAATAAAGTTCAATCTGCCTTGTTTACTAAAATAACGGGCTTTTTGTGAGGTTCTGGTATTGGCTTTGATTATTTAAACAACAAAACTATTATGGGTAATTTCTAGATAGAAAAGACACAGTCTTAGGGGTTTACAGGGCATTGATTTAAGGTTTTTAAAGCCTATTCCCTTCATCGGTTCTTTTGGACTTGTAATTGTCCCGTATCT
>JBFHGV010000671.1:0-2393 GCA_041582955.1 Arenibacter sp. | reverse complement strand
CACACATAGCGCATAGCATCCTGCTCACGATCTTTTGCCAAGACCTGTGCCGTTACCATAAGAGGCAAGGGACCTGAAGTCTTATCTACCACCAGCTCTTCAATAAGCGGTGGTCTGTTACCCCCATTATATTCAATATAACTTAAAGCAGCGTTATCATTTTTAGAGAACCAGCCGCTACCGTACTCCAAGAGATAGACCCTACCATCCTTACCTACCTCCATATCTATGAGGTTGTTGATTTTTATTTCATCTGCAAAAGGCTCCATTTTATTGAATTCCCCATTCGGAAACAGGCTAACGGCCATCATCCACCCCCTTATCCAATCATACACCAACACCTTGCCATCATAATATTCTGGTAAGGCATTGGGACCGTTGTATAGATCTGAATAATACACAGGTCCCGCCATAGCATTTCTACCACCTGTTCCGGTTTGCGGAAATTCCTGTGATGCCACATAAGGATAAAATCCATAGGCCGGCATTGCTTTGGGAAGCTCTCGGAGCCCTGTATTATTTCTTGAATCGTTTATAGGTTTTTCCGGGTCAAAAGCCTCCCCACTTTCACCTGTTGCATAATTATAACTACGGTACGGCTTGTTATCGGCAACAAATAAAGGCCAGCCAAAGTTTCCGGCTTCCCTGGCCTGGTTCATCTCATCATATCCCCTTGGCCCCCTAGTTTCCATACTATCTATTCGGGCATCTGGCCCCACATCACCCCAATACACATAGCCCTTTTTGGGATCAACGGAAATTCTATAGGGATTCCTATGCCCCATGGTAAATATCTCTGGGCGGGTCTTGGCCGTGCCCTCTGGGAACAAATTCCCTTCCGGGATACTATAACTGCCGTCCTCGTTTACCTTTATACGCAATATCTTACCTCTAAGGTCATTGGTATTCCCAGAAGACCTGCGGGCATCGTACTGTTCCTTGCCTGGCAGATCATTCAATGGGGCATAGCCCTTATTGGTGTACTTTGCCCCTTTTTCATTAAAAGGGGTACTGTTATCCCCAGTGGATAAATACAACATATTATCGGGACCGAAAGCAATTGATCCCGCGGTATGACAACATATTTCACGTTGACTATCCACCTCCAATATGACCTGCTCCGAAGCCATATCAAACACATCGTTCTCAAATTTAAATCGGGACAATCTATTGACCCACTTATCACCAGTTGGACTATAGTACAGATAGATCCAATGGTTTTTTTCAAAATCCGGGTCCTTTTGCAGCCCCATTAAGCCCTCTTCCGCATTTACATCGGGTGTGTTCAAGGTTTTGTGGTAAACATCCAAAAACCCCACTTGCGACAGCTCCTCCGTGGCGGCCTTATACAACATAATCTCTCCTCTTCTCTGTGAAATTAGGACATCATTATTGGGCAGTATAGCCATTTCGGTAGGTTCAAAAAATTCCCCTACACTTAAAGGCACTTTGGTAAAACGGTCCGAGTCTGGTGGAATTTGGCTGGTTGCCTTACTGTAGTCCAGAATCTCATTATTACCAATGGCATATTGGATTCCGCCTAATAGATGCTTTAAGAACAACTCCTCGGAAAAACTCGCTTCCGTGTGTCCCAGTGCAGTATAAAAGGCGCGACCACCATCGTATTCATGGTACCAGCTCATAGGGTGGTGCTCCCCATTTTTTCCTCCCTTATAAGTGGTCTCGTCCACTGTCATTACCACCTTGACATCTGGATTAAGCTTTTTAAAATTATAAAGCTCATCTGCACGGTGCCAAATAGAATCAGTAAACATCTTGGTGGCTGCAAAATTTTTATCCTTGATTACAAAATCGGCTTCCGGGGTGCCTGCCGGATGACTGGCAAAATAGCCCCCTACCAACTTTCCGTACCAACCCCAATCATACTCGGTATCGGTGGCCGCATGTACTCCAACAAAACCACCACCAGACTGAATATACCTTTCAAAAGCCGCCTCTTGCTTGGCATCCAAGATATTACCAGTGGTACTCAGAAAAACTATGGCAGAATACTTCTTAAGATCTTCATCGTTAAAAACGGCTGCATTCTTGGTAGTATCTACCTGAAAACCATTTTCTGATCCTAATTTTTGAATAGCCTCCAATCCTTTTGGAATGGAAGCATGTTTAAAACCCATAGTTTTTGAAAAGACCAAAACCTGGGCTTGCCCTTCCCTTTTAGTGTTATTACAGGACATAAGGACTAAAATAAACACACCAAGGGTGAGCGCAATGTAATTTTTCATTGACAGAGTTTTTTTAAGGGTTACACAAATAAGAGGATTAAACACGGGGAACAAAATTGGAATCAAATACGCAGAATGTAAACATTATATAATTCGAAATTAATTATGGGAATAGCCCAATTAGAATATTTTTTTCAAATATAATAT
>JBFHGV010000670.1:0-2399 GCA_041582955.1 Arenibacter sp. | reverse complement strand
AAGAATGGCATATTGCGCATTCACACTATCGAAAATATTGGTCGTGCCACTAAAAAGGTATATGTAAGCTTACCTATTATTACAGTTCTGGAGACAAGTAGTGGTGCGCATATGACGACCAATACCAATATAAGGACAGAGAATTTGGATTTGAGCGCAACCAGTGGTTCCAAGATACAGATAAAGGAACTTATGGCCAACCAGCTTAACATTGATACGAGCAGCGGGGCCAATATTATTGTTGCTGGAACTGCCCAAAATGTTGACACTAGTGCCAGTAGTGGCTCTGATATAAAAGCAGGGAATTTGAATGCTGTTATTTGCCGGGCCAATGCTAGCAGTGGGGCAGATATCACCATAAATGTATCACAATCCCTCATTGCGGAAGCCAGCAGCGGAGGGGATATCCGATATAAAGGCAACGCAAAAGTGGAGCAAAAAAAATCCAGTTCGGGAAAAGTGAAGCAGCTTTAGTTGCCCAACTATAGTTCTGTCGTTTAGACAGGTTAAACAATATGAAAAACCCATTGTAATTTCAATGGGTTTTTGATTTTTCATTCAACCATCTTTCTTTATATTCGTTCCTTAATTTATACCTATGGAAATAACGATCAAAAAATATGTACTCCCTTTAAAACATACCTTTAGTATTTCTAGGGAATCCCACGATTTTCAGGACTCCATGATCGTAGCCTTGAAACACAATGGTAAAATAGGCTATGGAGAGGCCACCTCCAATCCTTACTATAAAATTACCTTTAGCACCATGCAGGCCGAAATTGAAAATGTTCGAGAGGAAATTGAGCATTTCAATTTTGAAGAACCAGAGGCATTTCATGCCTTCCTGGTCACTAAGAATCTTAGCAACTTTGCTATCTGCGCCTTGGATCTGGCCGCCAATGACCTATACGGAAAGCTATTGGGAAAACCTTTATACGAGATTTGGCAAACCGACAACAGTAGCTACCCGGTAACCAATTATACTATTGGTTTGGACACAATTGATAAAATGGTGGCAAAAATGAAGGAAATGCCATGGCCAATATATAAAATAAAACTAGGGACCCAACAAGATGTGGAAATTGTTAGGGAATTACGCAAACATACCGATGCCATATTTAGGGTTGATGCCAACTGTGCATGGACTGCTGAAGAGACCATCTTAAATGCCCCCTATTTAAAGGAATTGGGAGTAGAATTTATTGAGCAACCTTTAAAGGCCGATGATTGGAAGGGTATGGAAAAGGTAATACATAAAAGTGTATTGCCCATTATTGCCGATGAAAGCTGTATTGTAGAATCTGATGTTGAAAAATGCGGCCTTCACTTCACAGGGATCAACATAAAACTAACCAAATGTGGCGGACTCACCCCAGCCAGACGTATGATTGCAAAAGCCAAGGAAATGGGGCTTAAAGTAATGGTTGGCTGCATGACCGAATCTACCGTTGGTATCTCTGCCATTGCCCAATTAATTCCCCAACTGGATTATGTAGACATGGACGGCGCCATGTTACTTAAAGAAGACATAGCTGATGGAGTAATTATAAAGGATGACGGTAAAGTAATTTTTCCTTCCATGGGAGGAAGCGGTGTAAGCTTACGATAATGACTTACCATATAGACGGCTTTCCTGGCAGGGAAATAGAGATCAACCACAAAAAACACCTGTATTTTGGAGGAACATCCTACCTAGGATTACAGGCAGATCCAGCCTTTCTGGACATCTATATAGCCAACATAAGAAAATATGGTACCCATTACGGAGCTTCTAGAAAATCCAATATCCGTTTATCCATATATGAGGAAGTAGAGCAACACCTTTCCAATCTGGTTGGGAGCGAATCCTGTATCACCCTGTCATCTGGTTATTTGGCTGCCCAGTTGGTTAGACAAACCTTGGGAACGGATAACTATACCCCATTCTATGCCCCAAACACCCACTCCGCCCTATATACCCCTACGGCCTCTGAAACCCAGCATAAACCCTACTCCTCCTTCTCTGCCTTAAATATTGCCCTTAGGGAGCGGTTAAAAAAAGATGAAGAAACAACAGCAGTTGTATTTTTGGATGCCATAGATTTTTCTGCATCCAACTATCCTGATTTTGAAGGCCTAAAGATGTTACCTTTACAAAGTATAATTCTAGTCGTGGACGATTCACACGGGATAGGTGTTGTTGGGCACAAAGGCGGAGGTGTTTTTGAAACAGTTTACAATTTAAATCCCAAGGAGCTTATTGTTTGTTGTTCCCTGGGAAAAGGTTTTGGGATCCAGGGTGGTGCCATTATGGGAACAAAAGAACGAATGGAACAATTATCCGATACTGCTTTTTTTGGTGGAGCCAGTCCTGCAGCACCCGCAGCCTTGGCCTGCCTCATTGAAGGCTTTGAACTGTT
>JBFHGV010000669.1:0-2400 GCA_041582955.1 Arenibacter sp. | reverse complement strand
GTATTGGGATTTAAGCTGTAGGTATCACTTTTAAGTATAAACAATCCGTCCTTATTCACCTTATAACGCTGGCGTTTACCTGCCTGGTTCAGCATATACTCCGGTTTATATTGGATGATGTTTTCGTACATGGACAAGGGCGCTGGGTCCAAAGCAGATTCGGTTCTTCCCGCCTTTCCTACTACGGTTTCTATTTCTGGTATACTTGCCACGGCCATATCCAATTGTTGCAACACCCTTTTGTTTTCTGCTACACCTGCATGGGGGAGGGAAGTTGGCATCAAAAGAAATGAGCCTTCATTTAAAGCAGGCATAAACTCCTTACCGGTATTCCTCATGATAATAATCCCCAATGTTAACACCGTGGCCGGAATGACCAAAAACAACACTTTGTTTTGTAAGGCCCAACTTAATATATGGGAGTAATAGGATCTAAATAATGTGAATACCCCCAACAAGCCAAAGCAAATGATTCCCACAAAAATCAGGTTCATGACCATACTTCTATCAAACCCCAAGGGACGCCAGTATTCTGCCAATAGAAAAACTATGGCAATTACCGAAATAATGATATTCAATAAATTTGCCTGCCTTTCCGTTAGTGTAAAACCTTTGAACAGTCGCCCTGCCAGTTCTGTATCTTTTAGCGGTTTTATAGTTCCAAAGGCTATTAAGGTAAGACCCAACCAGTAACCATAGACCAAGGCAATAAGTCCGGCCACTATAAGTGCTATACTGAAAATTAATCCCATTACGCTCTTACTAGGTTTTTTCCTGAACAGATAGGCGGCGAATGGGGGTATTAGAAATAGGGCTATGACCAAAGATGCACTAAGGGCCATGGTTTTTGTAAAGGCCAATGGGCGAAATAGCTTACCCTCGGCACCTATCATGGTAAAAACCGGAATAAAGCTTATAATAGTAGTCATTACCGCAGTTAGGATTGCTCCAGAAACCTCAGAAGTGGCATTGTAAATAATCTCGTTGGTACTTAGTTCCTCTCCATTCTCATTGGCACTCAACTTCTTATCCTCCAAGTGCCGAATCATGTTTTCTGCCAATATAACCCCTACATCAACCATAGTACCAATGGCTATAGCTATTCCTGAAAGTGCCACGATATTGGCATCTACATCAAATAGCTTCATAGTAATAAAAACCATAAGAACTGCTACGGGCAAAAGTCCGGAAATAAGGACAGAAGCTCTAAGGTTGAACACCATAACCACAATAACCAGAATCGTGATCAAAATTTCCAATGTCAGTGCCTCATTAAGTGTTCCCAAGGTTTCCTGAATAAGTTCTGTTCGGTCGTAAAACGGTACTATGCTTAATTGGGAGGTACGTCCATCACTCAATTCCTTGGAAGGGAGACCAGAACTGAGCTCCCTGATCTTGTCCTTAACATTGTTAATGACCTCTAAGGGATTTGCACCATATCTGGCCACCACTACTCCACCTACAACTTCGGCTCCTTCCTTATCCAAAATACCTCTTCGCACAGCTGGTCCTAAGGAAACATTGGCAATATCCTGCACGCGGATAGGGATATAATTTTCAGAAGATACGACCGCATTTTTGATATCATCGATCGATTCTATGTATCCCAATCCCCGGACTAGGTATTCAGCTTTATTGATTTCCAAGGTCTGTGCGCCAATATCCCGGTTGCTTTGTTTAACAGCCTTGACCACTTGTTGTAAACCAATGTTATATTGCCGCATCAACTCTGGATCTACATCTATTTGATATTCCTGTACATACCCCCCAATGGAGGCTACCTCAGAAACACCAGTTGCTGCCGATAGGGCATATTTTACATAGTAGTCCTGTATGCTTCTCAATTCCTGCAGATCCCATCCCCCGGTTACATTGCCTTCCTTGTCCCTCCCTTCCAGGGTATACCAGAATATTTGTCCCAATCCCGTGGCATCGGGCCCCAAGGTAGGGTTAACTCCATCGGGCAAAAGATTTGTGGGGAGGGAGTTTAATTTTTCCAGAATCCGACTTCTACTCCAATAAAACTCCACATCTTCTTCAAAAATGATATAGATACTGGAGAATCCGAACATAGAAGAACTTCTAATAGTCCTAACCCCTGGAATTCCCAATAACGAAGTGGTTAGGGGGTAAGAAATTTGGTCTTCTATATCCTGGGGAGAACGCCCCGGCCATTTAGTAAAGACAATTTGTTGGTTCTCACCAATATCGGGAATGGCATCTACAGCAACAGGGTCCCGCGGCAAAAATCCGGTGTCCCAATTAAATGGTGCGTTAACAGTACCCCATCCTACAAACAGCAAGAGCAACAATACCGCAACCAATTTATTTTCAATAAGAAATTTTATTCCTTTGTTGAGCATTTTAAAAATTATTAAACAGTTAGCAATAGGTTAGGCC
>JBFHGV010000668.1:0-2402 GCA_041582955.1 Arenibacter sp. | reverse complement strand
ATGTTTTAGGAATTCCTCCCTGGACAAATCCTTTTTATTTATCCCCTGCTCCTTCAACTTGGCCACCACCTTAGCCTCTGTAGCTATAGAAGCGTGGTCCGTTCCAGGTACCCAACAGGCGTTTTTTCCCATTAAACGGGCTCTACGGATCAAAACATCCTGAATGGTATTGTTAAGCATATGCCCCATATGGAGTACACCCGTAACATTGGGTGGGGGAATAACAATGGTATAAGGTTCCCTATTATCCGGGGTAGAATGAAAGTAATTATGCTTGATCCAATAGTCGTACCATTGGCCCTCTACCTTCTGAGGCTCATATTTTGAAGGAATTTCCATTATTTGGAACAGTTTTTGTTAACCCTTATAGGGCGATTACTAAAATAATTGTAATATTAATTTTAAACCTGAAGTAAATCTATAGTTTTTGTCCTTTTAGAAATACGAAACAAAAATAAGTAACGTTATTACATAACAAAAGAATTTTGGAGGTTGATTAAAAACATTTACTTTTGAAATTCACCAAAAACTAAAAATAATGAAAAAAGTAGTACTAGTTTTATTTATTGGTCTATTAGGATTTGGCCTGACCGCTCAGGAAACTGGAGCGAAAATCAAATTTAAAACTGAAATCGTCGATTATGGTGAAATTACAAAAGGCAGTGACGGAATCCGTGTATTCGAATTTACAAATACAGGTAACGCACCACTAGTTATTAGCAAGGTTAGCTCTAGCTGTGGTTGCACCATCCCTAAAAAACCAGAGGCTCCAATTATGCCAGGAAAAAAAGGGGAAATACAAGTAAAATATGATACCAACAGGGTAGGACCTATTGCAAAGGCCATTACGGTAATTTCCAATGCAGACACCCCAACAGTAGTTTTAAAGATCAAAGGAAAAATAAAACCAGCGGAAGGCAAATAATAAACTTTCCAAGGACAACGAAAGCTTGTTTAGCGCCGATCATGGTACTAAACAAGCTTTTTTCATTTAAACACGTCTCTCAGCACGTAGCTCAGCAGCATATCGTTTTCCTCACGCGCTACCAAAACCTTGATTCTCTTCCCTATTTTCTCATTGAGCATTTTTAAGATCTGCTGCAATTTATATTGATGCACTTTCTTTCCGTTCACTGCCAGAATCACATCTCCCTCCTGTAATCCAGCCTCTTGAGCCGGACTTCCATTGCGTATTCCCGAAACAACAATCTGAGGTACCATACTTAAACGGGTCCTATTTTCAAACAATAGTTGAACACTACCAAAGGATTCACCTTTATCGTTGACCACCAATCCCTTTCCGTCCCCTATACTTTCCGAGATATAACGGACACCATTGTGCTGCAGATCTATACCACTCATATTAAAGTTGAAGTCATTTTTAAAAAATCTATTCTTTCTGAGGCTCAAAGTACCCGCAGTATAATTAAAGACCAGAGTAAACCTTTTTAGCAGCTCCCCGCCCAAACTTCCGTTTCTATCCCCAAAGGAAGTAATAGCATTAAAATATTGTTTGTCCGGAAAGGCTGCCTTGGCATTATTCATCCTAAAACCTGCCAAACCCACCCCTGCCAGTTTGGTTCGCTTGCCATAGACACTACCTCCCAAGCCCTGTCCCAAAAAATCATAATAGTTCTTTTTGGGCACCCCCAGCCCTTTTTCAACATCCTCAAACAGCCAAATAGCATCTGAACTTCCGGAGTCTACCAACAATTTAACAGGAATACGTTCCTTATTTTCCAAAAACACCTCACCAAACACATACGCCTTGTTATCTTCCACCTGTAATGCCAGCGTTTTGGTTCTATTGCTTTTTTTAATTTGGTAAGTATCCGGTTTGTATAGTTTTAGATATTTGGAAGTATAATTTATCTCCACTACAAAATCCCTAAAAAGATCATAACCAATAATACCATGAACTGGCAAACCCAACCTAGGGGAAAGGTTTATAGCCCTGTCCATAACCACATACAGCAACTGAACCGAATTTTCTGCACCTCCGATCCTAAATGTATTATTGGATGAGCTCAATGCCTTTATCGGATCTCCATCACCTAGTCCCTTGATGGCAATTTCCGATACATTGTTTAATTGAATAGAATCCTGATCCGACAAGTTGAAAAGTATAGGCTTGTTTACCCCGGAATCCAATATAAATGACAGATTTGCTCCATTTACCTCAACAGGCAAAACAATAAGATTGTTCACCAATTTAAATTTCACCTTTTGAAATGACTCACCCTGGGGCAATTCATAGGTCTGGGAAAACATCAAAATGGGCAAACTACTACATACCAGGTAGACCAAACGCCTTAACAAAGCTTTCATTTTCCTACTTTTAACTACAACTGTTACTTTAAATTTACAAACAAAATATCACTGTCTAGAACGATTTAACATAT
>JBFHGV010000667.1:0-2405 GCA_041582955.1 Arenibacter sp. | reverse complement strand
CCAGATTATATTGTACTAGCTTAAATTATGCTACTGCTTCCTCAGTTTTGTCAATCAAAACCTCTCCACGGTAGTATAATTTACCTTCATGCCAGTGTGCCCTGTGAAACAAGTGCATTTCTCCAGTTGTAGGATCTTGCGCCACAGTAGGAGCTACTGCTTTGTAATGCGTTCTTCTCTTGTCTCTTCTGGTTTTGGAAATTTTTCTTTTAGGATGTGCCATTATGAAACTTATTTATCCGTTAATAATTTTTTTAAAGCGTCCCATCTGGGATCAATATCTTCTTTATTTTCCTTTGTCTCTTTTGGTTGGAGCTCTTCCAGCCTGTCCAACACCTTTGATTTTAAAGTGCCGTCCAAAACTCCTGGATGCGTCTTTTTCTGAGGTACTGACAATACCAACATCTCATAGGCGTATTGCGCAATGTTGATCTGGAATTCCCCATGGGGAATTATCAATATCTCATCATTCTCGTCATTATACTCCTCCCCAAATTTAATTACCAGTTCCAAATTGGCCTCTATGCCTTGGTCATACGCTTCGCTGGTGAGGTCACAATTAACGTTTACCGTCCCCTTGGCCTGCATCTCCAACTCCATCATGGTACTCATTTTGTTCAGGGTAACATGCAAATTGATGTTAGCGCCATTAAACTCATCATACTCAAAAGACTCAAAGAACTTATTATCAATGGTATATTCAAACTCGTGTTTTCCCTGTTTCAGTCCTGAAAAAGGAATATCATACTCCTTAAGCTGCATCATGTTCCACACTAATTTTAACGTACCCGCCACTATAAAGGCGGGTGCAAAGATACTATTATTTTATAAAAAGGCAACAATTGGGGCGAAATAAATATTTTCTTCCAAAAAGCCCGTAAATCACTGAAAAGATGCACTCTAAACTCTACCATTTTCCAGGGCAGCAGCATTATCTCTTCATCTTCTGTTTCTTTAAAGGGTTCGCTATTAGACCCTTGTATTCCTGTCTATTCTTAAAGATATGCAAGGCTGCAAACACAGCTTCTTTAAATGAGCTATGGTCTGCCTTTCCCTTTCCTGCAATTTCATAGGCCGTTCCGTGGTCCGGGGAAGTCCTTACCTTACTGAGTCCCGCGGTAAAATTCACCCCTTTGCCAAAGGACAGGGTTTTAAAGGGTATAAGTCCCTGATCGTGGTATGCGGCCAAAATAGCATCAAAATTCCTATAATTATCGGAACCAAAAAAACTATCCGCCGAATAGGGTCCAAATACCAAATGCCCCTTTTCGGACATTTCCTTGATCACCGGTTTAAGTACCTCATCGTCTTCCTTTCCTATAACTCCACTATCACCGCTATGTGGGTTAATGCCCAAAAGGGCAATCTTAGGTCGTCTAATCCCAAAATCCATCTTTAAGGAATTCTCAATGGTCGTGATCTTGGACCTGATTAATTTAGGGGTGATAGAAGAGGCCACATCCTTTACCGCTACGTGATCTGTAAGCAGCCCCACCCTTAGCCCGTCGGCAACCATGAACATAAGGCTCTCCCCGTTAAGCTCCTGTGCCAAAAAATCGGTATGGCCCGGAAATTTAAAATCCTCAGATTGAATATTGTTCTTGTTAATAGGCGCAGTCACCAACACATCTATCCCGCCATTTTTTAAAGCGTCTACTGCTGCGCGGAGCGACTTTAAGGCGTACTTACCACTCTCGGCAGTGGCCTCCCCATACTGTATGGGTGCATGCTCCTTCCACACATTAACCACATTTATCTTCCCATCTATGGCCTTTGTGGCATCATGTATACCGTGAAAATTGATATCCACGCCCAAATCTGATTTTTGTTGGGAAATAGCCTTATTGGAAGCAAAAATAATAGGTGTACAAAAATCAAGCATACGGGAATCTTCAAATGTCCTGAGCACAACTTCGCACCCAATACCATTTAAATCCCCTATGGATATCCCCAATTTTATCTTTTCAGCTTCCTGCATATTCTGTATTCGTTTAATATGAAATAAACCTCTAAATTTACGTCACAAAACTACTTAATTAAAACGACACATGTTTACTGGGATTATTGAAACTTTGGGAGAAGTAAAAAAATTGGAACAAGAAGGCGGAAATCTCCACCTAACCATAGCATCCCCTATTACCCAAGAATTAAAAATAGACCAAAGTGTAGCCCATAATGGAGTATGCCTTACGGTAGTGAAAATAGAAGGCGACCAGTACACCGTGACGGCCATTGAAGAAACATTGCAAAAAACCAATTTAAACGACCTGGAAGTAGGGGAAAGGGTAAATCTGGAACGGGCCATGGTGCTAGGGGCAAGATTGGACGGGCATATAGTTCAGGGCCATGTAGACCAGACCGGACAATGCGTGAAAATTGAAGAAAAGGACGGTAGTTGGTTTTTT
>JBFHGV010000666.1:0-2414 GCA_041582955.1 Arenibacter sp. | reverse complement strand
AAGGCCTTGCTGGACAAGGGAATATTGGAAGAACATTTTATTCGTACCGATAGGGTGGTCTATGACGGAGCACAGGAAAATGAACAATTAAAAAACCTCAATGAATACCAACAGGACGCTCTTGCCCGTATAAAAGCATCTTTTGGAGACAATAAGGTTACCCTGTTACATGGAGTAACCTCCTCTGGTAAGACAGAGGTTTACGTTAAGTTAATAGAGGAATATATTAACAAAGGTAAACAGGCCTTGTATTTACTCCCGGAAATTGCCCTTACTACCCAATTAATTTCCAGACTACAAACCTACTTTGGAGAGAAAGTGGCAGTATATCATTCCAAATACAACGTACAGGAAAGGGTAGAGGTGTGGAACAATGTGTTGCAAGACAAGGCAAAGGCACAAATTGTGATAGGGGCCCGTTCGGCTCTGTTTCTTCCTTTTAAAGATTTGGGATTGGTGATCGTAGACGAAGAGCACGAAAGCTCATTTAAACAATATGATCCTGCTCCAAGATATCATGCCCGGGATGCCGCCATTGTTTTGGGGAACCTGCATGGGAGTAACATTTTGTTGGGGTCTGCCACCCCAAGTATAGAAAGTCTGTACAATGTAAAGATCGGCAAATATGGGTACGCCAAGATAGATCGGCGATATGGCAACGTGCTTATGCCCGATATGGAGTTGGTAGATATAAAGGAGCAATCCAGAAAAAAAAGAATGAAGGGGCATTTTTCGGAACGGCTTATGGAGGAAATAGCCGAGACCTTGGACAATGGAGAACAGGTTATTCTTTTTCAAAACCGTAGGGGCTTTGCACCCATATTGGAATGCACTACTTGCGGGCATGCACCACAATGTCCCAATTGCGATGTAAGTTTAACCTATCATCGGCATAGAAAACAACTGCGATGTCATTACTGTAGCTATCATATTGCACTACAGACCAGTTGTCAGGCTTGTGGAAGTACCACCCTTGACACCAAAGGATTTGGGACAGAGCAGGTTGAACAGGAATTGCAAACCTTGTTTCCCAAAGCCAATGTGGGTAGAATGGATCTGGACACTACTAGAGGAAAGCACGGGTACGAAAAAATTATATCGGCCTTTGAGCAGCAGGAAATTGATATTCTGGTTGGAACACAGATGTTGACCAAAGGTTTGGATTTTAGAAATGTTAATCTGGTAGGGATCATGAATGCAGACTCCCTATTGAATTTTCCTGATTACAGGGCCCATGAAAGAAGCTTTCAATTGCTCACCCAAGTGGCGGGTAGGGCCGGGAGGACCAAGAAAAGAGGAAAGGTTATTATACAGAGCTATAACCCCAACCATAGGATATTACAACAGGTAACTACCAATGAATATGTGGAAATGTTCAAGGAACAGCTATACGAAAGAGAGCAATTTAAATACCCGCCTGCCAACCGCATCATTAAAATAACCTTTAAACATAAAGATTATAACAAACTGAACGAAGCCGCAGAATGGTTTGCCAAATCCTTGAAGAACGTATTTCGCACCAACGTATTGGGGCCGGAATATCCGCCTGTAGCCAGGATCAGGAATCAGTATATTAAGAATATTATTCTAAAGATAGGTGGGGACACCTCCCTGGTAAAAACAAAAAATAGCATTAAAAGAATTGAAAAATCCTTTAATGCTATTTCCTATTACAGAGGAGTTAGGCTAATCTACAATGTAGATCACATATGACTAAAAATTATTTAAAGCCTCTGCCAATTCGGTTTTCTTATTTCTACTTAGAGGTATTTGTCTTCCGCTAACTTCTACATTTTTACTGTTAAACTTTTCAACCTTTTCAAGATTAACAATGTACGACTTGTGAATCCTTAAAAATTTATCTTCCGGCAACTGTTTTTCGAAAGATTTCATTGTTGATAAAATTACGATATTAGCTTCATCAGTAACTAATTTTATATAGTCGCCCAAAGCTTCTATCCATTTGATTTCGTTTAGAATAACCTTTCTTTTCTTTAAATTACTCTTTACAAAAATATGTTCTTCATCTTCCGTTACCTTGTTTAATTGCTCGTATTTTGCAACGGCTCTTTTAACAGAAGCGTCAAAACGGGACAAGGTTATGGGTTTGTGGAGGTAATCCGTTACATCGTAGTCAAAAGCTTTCAATGCATAATCAGGTTTACCAGTGATCAAAATCACCTGAGGGCTGTTATCTAGGGACTCCAAGAGGTCGAACCCAGTGATAATTGGCATCTCAACATCTAGGAAAATTAAATCGATTTCATTGTTTTTAATGCCGTTCTTAGCTTCTATGGCATTGCTGTACTCAGCTACCAAAGCCAAATTCGGATGGTTATTGACCAGTTTGGCAACCGCCATCCGCTGCATGGACGAGTCGTCCACGATAATGCTTCTTAATTTCATAAATGGTT
>JBFHGV010000665.1:0-2418 GCA_041582955.1 Arenibacter sp. | reverse complement strand
GATACGCTGGTAGGATATATACGCAAAGCATGGGACAAAAAAGTGGACACCAAGATAAGGGACGAAGTGGATAACGGACTTACCCTGTCCCAATGGGGCAAAGTCATCATCAATAGAAAATTAAAATCCAACAAACCCGGAACTGCGTCCTGGTATTCGGGGGCGATCAGGTCCATTACCAAACTGAACGGCGGAAGGGATCTGCGGTTGAACGAGATTACCGTTACCCTTCTGACCAATTTCCAGATCGAACACAAAGCAAAGAGCGCTTCCAAAAATGGCATTAGTTCCTATTTGAGGGCAGTTAGGGCCCTCTATTACAGTGCCATCAAGGAAGATCAATTTTATCCCAAAAAGAATCCCTTCCTACACTTTAAAATTCCAACTTCCAGACGTACCAAAAAAAAGGCCATATCAAAAATGGACTTCATAAAGATCAGGGACGTACACTACAAAGAAGGATCTCCGGTCTGGCATGCAAAGAATTATGCACTTGTGATGTTCAATTGTAGGGGAATGAATTTCATAGACCTCGTGAAGCTTCAGGTCAAGGACATAGTCAATGACCGCATATTCTATGGGAGGAGCAAGACCGGTGACCAGCTCTCTGTCCGAATTACGGACGAGCTACTTGAAATTCTGAATTTTTATACCGAAGGAAAATCCAAGGATGACTATCTTTTTCCCGCAAACTATGATGGCAGTACAAAGCATTATGAAAAATATAAATCCCTACGCAAAAGGATGAACGGCCATCTCAAGACCATTGCCAACGATGCCGGTATTGAAGAACACTTCACCACCTATACCATACGCCATTCCTGGGCCACCATAGCCAAATTCATGGGGATACCCACGGAGGTGATCAGTGAAGGGTTGGGCCACAACTCCTTAAAAACAACACAGATCTACCTAAAGAGTTTTACCAACCATGTTTTGGATGAGGCGAATGAGATGGTGGTTTGTTAATTAGTAATGCAATTTGTAGTAACAAAACGAATTAAAATTTTTAACAGATTAACCTAATAAAATTAATGCACCCAATGACAAAAGATAATAGAATCTTTATATTTTGGCTACTTATTCATGTCTCATAATAGGGCCATTCCTTATTTAAAACCCTTGAAAACGATGGTCATATTTAAACCGCTAAGGCACCTTAAAATCAATTCCGAGAGTTAATTCTTCCAATGGTTAATTGTGATTTTTTTAATCCTATGTTATTTCAATCCATGCTTAAAAGTCGCAATGAATCATTATTAATGGCAAACAGATAGGCCATAGAACCATTTTTACCCAAGCGTATGGATCGGACAGCTTTGACCTCCCCCTTGACCATCAATCCAATTTCATTTCGGGGTTGTGTAAAAAATTCTCCAGAACCTTTGTTCTTCAACAGTAAGCCCATACTAGCGTCGTTCCTTGGCGTCTCCACTTCAGATCCATATAGATTACCAACCAATAAAAGATCAGGATAGGAATCTTGGTCCTCGTATATTATCTCAATATCGTTCACAGATGAAAACTGAGACCTCGGAGACAATTGATGCATATCCCACTTTTCACTCCCTTTGTTCTCAATCCAGTGATGGGCAAATGTACTGGCATCATATTTAAGTGATTGTTTAAGCATATTGTCCCCATAAATATCCGATAGGTCGGCTTCAGCAAATGATTTATAGGTACTGAATCTATGTCCTATTGCTGGAATTTGTTGGGATGAACATTCCTTTCCCCGTACGGGTAGCTCTTTACCATTCTTAATATAGGCCAAAACAATATCAGACTTCCCGTTTTCATCAAAATCGTTAGCATATATTTCAAAAGTGGTATTCTCATCAGTCTTATATTTATAGTTGAGACCCAAATTCCCTGCCACGATATCTAACTCGCCATCCCTGTCAACATCTACAGATTCCAATGAATACCACCAACCGCTTGTTCCTTCCATGCCCATGTCAGAGGTAACTTCCTCAAAACCAGATTTGTTGTTCTTAAAGAAACGTAATGCCATCCATTCTCCGGCTATGACCAAATCAGGTCTACCATCTTGATCGAAGTCTTGCCAGAGGGCACTAGTAACAAGGCCACAACTTATTAAATCAGGTGCTATAGTCTTGGTTATATCGGTGAAGTGAAGCTCTTCATCCTTTCCCCCGTCGTTCCTTAAAATATAGCTTGTTGCAGGGTAGGGATATCGACCTGGCACTACCCTACCACCAACAAAAAGATCCTGATCTCCATCCAAATCAAAATCCGAGGATATGACTACCTGACCGCTACCTGTCCTTTCAGGAATGGCATTGGCCAATTCTATATACACCCCCCCTTTATTTACGTATAATCTATCCCTATAATAGGAATCTTTCTTTGTAATATCGTTTCCCCCACTCACCACATACAAATCCAAGTCCCCAT
>JBFHGV010000664.1:0-2423 GCA_041582955.1 Arenibacter sp. | reverse complement strand
TAATGATGCTCCGTTCTGTTTCATTTTATTGCCAGCAGTGTTTTACAACCCGATGGTACTCTTCTGTGCTACAATCCTTAATAGGCTTTCTTTAAAATCAATAATTTTTGCAACATCATATATAAATTCAGGCCATACTGTATGCTACTATTAAATTGCGTGAGCCAATTATATATCATTATCGGCTTAAATCATAATAAAGAGAGTAGCCTAAAAATCCAAAGTTATTCCCTTAATGTCCTTCGTGGCCATGTGTTGTAATTCCGGCATTTTTATTCATCATTGATTTTTTTCCTTGCAATTGGGCTGCCGCATCAACGGTAAAAGTACCATTTGTTACTATCTCGTCCCCATCCTTTAAACCCGAGTGAACAATGTAACCGCCACGGTTAATATTCCCCAATGCAATTTCCCGCATTTCAAAAATAGGTTCGTTGGGGTCTGTTTTTACATAGACCAAAGATCGTTCGCCAGTCCACATCACAGCACTTTCAGGAATAACTATCTCACCCTCACTGGAAGTCGACGCCAGCGCTACCAAACCTGAAATGAACATCCCTGGTTTAAGTTGATCTTTTGTATTTTGTAAAACAGCCCTTACCTCAACCGTTCTACTTTTGGTATTTAGGACAGGGTCTATAAAGGAAATTTTAGCGTTGAATTTTTTATTAGGGTAGGCCTTACTATCTATCATAATATCCTGCCCAACCTTTAACAAAGACAGTTGATTCTCATATGCATCAAAAACGGCCCAAACCGTTCCTAGATCGGCTATTTTAAAAATGGGAGCCCCTTTCTTAACATAGTCTCCGCTTTTTACCAGAATTTCGGATACTGTTCCAGAAACTTGGGAGTAAATTGGAAAATTCTCCCGCACCTCACCGGACTCCTCTATCTGATTTATTTGCATATCGGATAGTTTCCATAGTTTTAGTTTATTACGAACCGCCTGGTATAGGGAGGGTTGTGATCCTTTAAGTCCCCCTGCTGTAATCAGTTCTTGCTGGGCCGCAACCAGATCTGGCGAATATATAGTAGCCAATTGTTGCCCGTATTTCACCTTTTCCCCTGTAACATTCACGTATAATTGTTCTATACGACCATTAAAATAAGAGGCCTGGGTAGCAAGTGTTTTTTCATTCTGCTCAATAGCCCCCGAAAGTTTTATGTTGGAATCTTCCGTATTGCCAGAACCTACCTTAGTTGTTCTTACATCGGCTAGTGCCAATGCATTTCTGGTCATTCTAAATTGATCTACGCTCAATCCTTCCTGATCTGTTTCTGCAGGAATCAAATCCATACCGCAAATAGGACAGTCTCCAGGTTCCTTTTGCAAAATTTGAGGGTGCATGGAGCATGTCCACATTCCGGCAGATACTGTTTCCTCACTGTGATCATGCCCTTGGTCCATAGTAGTGTTCCTAGGCATACCAAAAATTAGATACCCCACTATAAGACCACTTATAGCAGCAATTACGATATATAGAATATTTTTTTTCATGGGTTTGACTTAAATTAATTTTCATTTTGCTGAAGCCGATATAACATCTTTTTCATTTGAGCAATTTCCCGCTTTTGTGCCTCTATAATGTCCTCTGCCAGTTTTATGGCCTCCGGGTCTTTTAAATGGGCCTTTTGGCTAACCATAATAGCTGAGGAATGATGTGGTATCATGGCTTTCATCCATTGAACGTCATCAATAAAACTTTGTTGCCGCAATCCTATAAGGGTAGCTATGAATACCACAACCGAAGCTATAAGAATTACAAAGTTCGCTTTCTTGTTGCCATACATATTCCACATAAACAACAACATGGTAAAGGCCATTGGGGCTATCATCAAAATCGTCATATAGGTTCTGGTATGGCTCAACATTACATGATCCAATACATCGGCATTTAAGAACATTACCAAATACATAATGACAAAGGAGGTAGCCATCATAATGGCAAATTTTGCATAATTGCTTTTCCATCCGTGATTTGTACTCTTTTTTTTGGAATGATTCATAATACTATAATTTTAAAAGTTAATATTTGGCAGTCAATATTATGACCTATTTACTTTTACGATCCAAGGTATGCCAAGCAGCTTCTAATGTAATATATCCAGCACAACATGCTTTTCTTTATAGGGCACCCAATTCTTTGATATAAATGGTGTACCAGATTTCTACCTGCTTTCCCTAAAAAATGCCCTATCTATATAGCCTCCCAAAATAAGTTGGTCATACTATAGGCCGCGTCATTGCAATACGGCTCCAGCCAAACTTATATTGGTAGGTTCTATATCTTCTAATACCGCTTACTTTTCAAAGGTCTCTGTTACCTTGCCACATTTCAACATCTTATCGCCGTAATAGGGGTTTTCAATTTTTTCCACATTGGAAATCCAATAGCCCCCCTTACCATCCAAAGCCATAG
>JBFHGV010000663.1:0-2433 GCA_041582955.1 Arenibacter sp. | reverse complement strand
TCAGAACGAAGTAGTGCTTAATCCAAATTTGGGCGATTAAATAGGAGTAAGGGTTAATGGTTTTATTGTGAGTTAGTTGAGTTAGTTTTATAGAACAAGGGTGGTTATTTCAACGGCCATCCTTGTTTACTAATTATACATGATGGGATCGAAGTAATTGCCTTGTTATTAAAGATGTATTAAAACAAATAAATAGAAATTAAAGTTTAATATATTAAGAAGAAAGCCGAAAATTATATAGGTGGTGAACGAATGATATAGGTACACTGCCGGTTTATTTAATTTAATCAATTATCGAGAATGAAGAAGTATTTGCAATTATTTGTTTTTTGTTTGTTCACAGGATCTTCCTTTGTACTTACGGCCCAAGGACAGCGAACCTTGGCAATCCAATATGTAAAGCCATATGAGTATGTGGACTCGGATAACAATCTGATGGCCAAAGCATATCTTACCGGTGAGAACTCCAATTCCTATAAGACTATAGTTTTTGAAAGCGGAAGGACTCTGAAAGTTGAACATAAAGATGGAAAGGCATGGGTTTGGCTACCTGTAATTGGAGAGCCGGAAATGATAGAAATCACGGCCAAAAATAGGAAATTAAACCAGGAACAACTCTTTACCCCTTTAGTTACCTCGGACTGGGGTTATTTCAAGGAAGGTACTTTCCATATAATTTCATCCTCCCATCAGGATATAGCTTGGATGGATACTCCGGAATATTGTATGCATGAAAGAGTGAACGAGATAATTGCCCCCGCCTTGGACATAATGAAATCTGACAAGGATTACTATTTTGGAATGGAACAAGCCTTGAATTTAAAGGAGTTCGTTGAAGCACATCCAGAAAGAAAAAATGAGGTAATAGAACGTTACAAGGAAGGCAGGTTTACCTGGGGAGCAACATACAACCAGCCTTATGAAGGTATGCAGATGGGCGAACAGCTCATTAGGGAAATGTATTTCGGTAAGCTCTGGATCAAAGAAAATTTTGATGGGGTCGAGGAAGAAACCGCCTTTAATACAGACGTACCAGGAAGGACCCTTCAGTTTCCCCAAATTTTGGCGAAATCTGGCGTAGATAACCTTTTCGTGTCCAGAATGAGGGAAGGATTTTATGATTGGCATTCTCCGGATGGTTCCTCAGTACTTACTTATACCCCAGGAAACTATGGGTGGGCCGCTATGTTCTATAAACTCTTTGAGGAGGATGCTATTGAAGCCTTGCATAAAATACAAAATAGGGTAAAGATGTGGAGCGATTATTATAAGAAACACAATTTGCCCCCGCATTTTGCAATAGTATTAAGCAACGACGCTTCTGGTCCCGTGGATTATGGACATGTAGTGAAGGAATGGAATGAAATTGTGGCCAAGACAGGGGCCAATATACCTAGTTTAAGACATTCTACGGTAACCAGCTTCCTTTCAGAAATTAAACAACCGGGAGCCAAGTTTGAGGACCTAGAGGGAGATCGCCCCAATATTTGGGCATATATACACGGCCCAGGGCATCACAAGGCTATAACAGCTTCTAGAAAGGCGGGTAGGATTCTACCTTCAGCGGAAATTTTTGGCACAGTGGATGCGTTGCTAAACAAAAGTTTTGATCAATATCCAACATCACGATTATCAAAAGCGTTCGAAGAATCAATATATCCAGACCATGGATGGGGAGGAAAAAACGGTCACATTACCGATAGCATTTTTAAGGATAAATTGGAGTTTGCGGCCGATGAGGCCGATAAACTGTTACAAGCATCTCTAAATTCCATTTCTGAAAAAATCAAAACAGAAAAATCCAATGGGATCGTGGTGTACAACGATCTTTCTTGGAAGCGAAGTGGATTGGCTTCAGCAAAAATAGACAATGCAAATGCATATTATGTTATAGATGATAGGGGTAATGTGGTCCCTTCGCAAACAAGTACTGGGAATAGTAACGAAATACAATTCTACGCCTCGGATATTCCTTCACTTGGATATAAAACCTTTTATTTAAGAAAGGGTAAAAAAAGTTCTAAGGTAAATAAAGCGGTTGCACCTAATTCTTTGACGAACGACTATTATACCATGCACCTTGGCAAAGGGGGAATTAGTTATTTGTTTGATCATAATTTGGGAGCTGAAATCATGAATACCACACGTTTTTCGGGCGGTGATATTTTATCAATGGGGTATAATGGAAATGGTGCCGGGGAATTTACCCAGATGACCGAACCCAATATGGAAGATTATGACAAGATGAGCAACCATAATGGCAATTGGGAAATAGTGGCCGATGGCGCAGTATATACTGAATACGAAAATAAGGCAAAGTTTAAGCACGTATCTACGGTAGCCCAGAGAATTCGGGTATTCCATCAGGAGAAAAAAATAGATTTCTTTATAGATTTCTTGAATTGGGATGGTACACACAATAGGGAGTTTAGG
>JBFHGV010000662.1:0-2441 GCA_041582955.1 Arenibacter sp. | reverse complement strand
TCTTTGTTAACGTCTTCTACAAAAATAGTTGAAAATTGTATCTTGCGGCCTTTAAATAAGAAATCAATGACTATAAAGAGAATTCTTTTACTTACTTTAATTTTTGTGGCTATCTGGTCTTGTAAGAAAGATGATGATAATGATATTGAAGTGGTGCCGCCAAGATTGCTGAGCGAGGTTTCAGTGGAGGACGATGCTGAGCTTCAAACTTTTTTAAAAACACACTTTTATAACTACGAAGATTTTGAAGAGCCTATTGAGGAAGGTTTTGATTTAAGGATAAAGATTGATACCATAGCGGGTGAGAACGAAGGTAAAAGATCACTTTTTGAGGATGCCAAGACAGAGGTGATATATATATCGTCCAGTGACCTGGGCTTGGATGCAGGAGAGGAAGATGTGCCTCATACCTTGTATTATGTTGTGGCCAGGGAGGGGGTTGGTGAAAACCCAACGGCTGTAGATTCTGTTTATCTTAAGTACCAAGGAATGCGTTTGGATGGTGGTATTTTTGATAGTAGACTGGGTTCTCCTGTTTGGTTTGACATGCAGGGATCAGGTGTATCGGGTAATTCTGGAGTGATAACAGGGTTTAAAAAAGGTATGCCAAAATTTAAAGCTGGGGGAGAGGTTGTAGAAAATGAGGATGGTACCTTTAGTGTTAGTGGAAGTGGGGTAGGTTTAATCTTTATGCCATCTGGGATTGCCTACTTTAGTGGTAGTGCACCGGGGCAGACCTATGCGCCATTGATATTTGAAGTGAATCTATTGGCAGTCAATACTACAGATCATGATAGGGATGGTGTAGATACTATATTGGAGGATTTGGATAAGGATGGCAACCTGTTTAATGATGATACTGATGAGGACGGACTTCCCAATTATCTAGATGCCGATGATGATGGGGATGGTATTCTTACCATTGACGAGATAAAGGATGACAATGGCAATATTACTTTCCCGGATTCGGATAATGATGGGGTGCCCGACTATCTTGATGCGGATAACTAAAAAAAACAAGGGAATTTGAATACAAAAAAAAGCCTTCGCATCTGCGAAGGCTTTTTTGTATTGGTTAAAATGTTCTTTTTAAAGTTTTAAGGAAGCACTCAAAACCAATTGATCAGGTCTTGTATCAATGCGGTCATTGGAAAAAGCACCTTCCACTACAGTAACCTCATTTTCGCTAAAGCCTCTCTCGTATCTCAAATCGATTCCGAATTTGCCAAAAGAGAGTCCGGCACCAATATTAAGGCCTACGGTAAAATCATTTTCAACATCGCCAATGGTGATGCCGTCGTAATCCGTATCCAAAATATACTGAAAGGCCGGTCCTGCAAATACTTTTAATGGGCCAATGACATTGATGCCCAAAAGTACAGGGAGATCCAGTTTGCTCATATCCAAACTATTGTTCTCATAGTCAGATTTGGTTTTGGTGTATATCAATTCTGGGCGCAAGTAAATTTTTTGCCCTACCTGGCCAAAGATTCCCAAGTGGTAGCCTACATTGCCTTTTGGATCCTTGTAGGCCTGTTCTGTAGATTCAAAATAATCACCATTGGCACCATAATTTAGTCCTCCCTTGATACCAAATCCAGAGCCTTTTTGTGCGTGGGCAGAAAAGCCCATTAGAGCGATAGCTGCAAATAAAATTGTTTTTTTGATCATAATGCGTTCTTTTTTAATTTAGAATACATTGTGCAATACTATGCACAATTCCTTTATTGATTTAACCTAAAAAGAAAATTTCTTGACACGAAAAAGCGTTAAATAGGAAAAACACAAAAAAACAGCTGCGTATATCGGTATTAATAACCAATATACAACAACTGTTTAAAGTGTACTATATGCTATATTGTTCACTGTGTTCCGTGTTAAGGGCAATCATCTTTCCAAAGGGAAAATTGATTTACTTTCTCTTTAACACACTCACAACGGCTTTCTCTATAGCTTTATTGTTCAATCCGTATTTATCCATTAATTGTTCCGGGGTGCCACTTTCTCCAAAAGTATCCTTGGTGGCAACAAACTCTTGTGGCGTAGGATGCGTGGTAGCAAGGAATCCGGCAATACTTTCACCTAGACCGCCCAAATAATTATGTTCTTCCGCGGTAACGATACAACCTGTTTTTTTAACAGATTTTAACACAGCTTCCCCGTCCAAAGGTTTAATGGTGTGTATGTTGATTACTTCGGCGGAGATACCTTCTTTTTCCAGGTTCTCGGCGGCAATCAAGGCTTGCCATACCAAGTGGCCCGTAGCTACGATGGTAACATCGGTACCTTCGTTAAGCATTAACGCTTTTCCTATTTCAAATTTTTGGTCCGCCGGAGTAAAGTTGGCTACCTTGGGACGTCCAAATCTAAGATAAACTGGACCTTGATGCTCTGCAATGGCAATAGTAGCAGCTTTGGTCTGGTTGTAATCACATGGATTG
>JBFHGV010000661.1:0-2443 GCA_041582955.1 Arenibacter sp. | reverse complement strand
TTAAACTCGTAATCATGGTCATCGGTCTGTGGACCAAATCTAATTTCCTTTACGATCACTTTTGTGGCTTTGGCCTTCATGACCTTTTCACGCTTCTTTTGCTCGTAAAGAAATTTCTTGTAATCTATTATCTTACACACTGGAGGGTCGGCTTTAGGAGAAATTTCAACTAAATCCAATTCCAGTTCCTCCGCTTTGGCCAAGGCCTCACGGGTGCTGTAAATACCTACTTCTACATTGTCGCCTACCAACCTAACCTTGGGCGATGAAATTTTTTCATTGATGTTGTGCGGGTTTTTGTTTTCCCTCCTAGGTTGGGGCCTAAATCTTTTTCTAATTGCTATGACGTATACTTTTTAGTTAAACTTTTTTTAAAACGACTTTAAGGTACTGTTTATTTCATTTATTACCAAGTCGGCAAAGGAATTTACGGAGATTGTACCTAAATCTTCCCCTCCATGCCTCCTTACAGAAATGCTTTCTTCCTTTTCTTCGTTCTCACCTACGATCAGCATAAATGGTATTTTGTTCATCTCTGCTTCACGTATTTTTTTGCCAACCGTTTCATTTCGGTTATCAATCAGCGCGCGAATGTCGTTATTTTCCAAGGAATTTAAAACTTTTTCGGCATATATTTCATGTTTTTCGCTGACAGGGAGGATAATAGCCTGCTCTGGCATCAGCCAAAGTGGGAAATTACCACCTGTGTGTTCAAGCAACAAAGCAATGAATCTTTCCATACTTCCAAAGGGCGCCCTGTGTATCATCACAGGTCTGTGCAACTCATTGTCGCTTCCTTTATAGGTAAGGTCAAAACGCTCTGGTAGGTTGTAGTCTACCTGTATGGTGCCCAATTGCCAGTTTCTTCCTAGTGCGTCCTTTACCATAAAGTCCAGTTTAGGGCCATAAAAGGCAGCTTCCCCGCTTTCTACTATGAAATCCAATCCTTTTTCTTTGGCGGCATTGATGATGGCATTTTCGGCTTTCTCCCAATTTTCAACAGAACCTATATATTTATCAGGGTTGTCCAAGTCCCTCACAGAGACTTGTGCCGTGAAATTTTCAAACCCTAATGAACCCAATACATATAAGGTAAGGTCTATTACGTTCTTAAATTCGCTAGCCAATTGGTCCGGGGTGCAGAATATATGGGCATCATCCTGTGTAAACCCTCGTACCCTGGTTAATCCGTGAAGCTCTCCGCTCTGCTCGTAGCGGTAAACCGTTCCAAATTCGGCATAACGTTTTGGAAGTTCACGGTAGCTAAAGGGTTTGGTATTGTATATTTCACAGTGATGCGGACAGTTCATAGGTTTTAATAGGAACTCCTCATCTTCTTTAGGGGTTTTTATGGGCTGAAAACTGTCTTCCCCGTATTTGGCATAATGACCAGAAGTTACATATAGCTCCTTTTGTCCAATATGTGGGGTGACAACCATTTCATAACCGGCCTTCTTTTGCGCCTTTTTTAGAAACTGTTCAAGTCTTTCCCGTAATGCGGCACCTTTGGGCAGCCATAGAGGAAGTCCTTGCCCCACTTTCTGGGAAAAAGTAAATAGCTCCAATTCCTTGCCCAGTTTTCTGTGATCCCGTTTTTTGGCCTCTTCCAAAAGTTCTAGGTACTGGGTCAGTTCTTTTTGTTTGGGAAAGGATATGCCATAAACCCGTGTTAATTGGTTGTTTTTTTCATCGCCTCTCCAGTAGGCTCCGGCCACACTTAATATTTTAATGGCTTTTATAATACCGGTATTGGGAATGTGTCCACCTCTACAAAGGTCGGTGAAGCTGTCATGATCGCAAAAGGTGATGGTGCCGTCCTCTAAATTCTCTATAAGCTCTACCTTATATTGGTTTCCCTGGGACCTATATAGTTCCAATGCTTCAGACTTGGTGACCGAGCGCATTTTAAAGTCGTGCTTTCCTCTTGCTATTTCCAGTGCTCTTTTTTCAATCGCCGGAAAATCCTTTTCGGAAATGCTGCCTTCGGCCAGATCCACATCATAATAAAAGCCGTTTTCTATAGCGGGGCCTATGGTTAATTTTATGCCCGGGTATAATTCTTCCAAGGCCTGTGCTACCACATGGGAGCTGGAATGCCAAAAAGCGGTTTTTCCTTCCTTGTCATTCCAACTATATAGGACTAGAGATCCGTCTTCTTGTAAAGGGGTTACCGTTTCAATGGTAGTTCCATTGAATTTTGCCGATATAATATTTCGTGCCAGTCCTTCACTGATGCTTTTCGCAACTGCTATAGGAGTTGTTCCCTTGGCATATTCTCTAATGCTACCGTCTGGTAAAGTTATATTGATCATACTTTTTTACGTAATAAGGGTGCAAAGATAACATCTAGTATTTATGTTGGCAATATATATAGGAATCATTTTGTTTTTGGTCCTTATATGGTATATAGCTGTCGGCTTTTGGTTGTTTGCGGTCATGTGCC
>JBFHGV010000660.1:0-2463 GCA_041582955.1 Arenibacter sp. | reverse complement strand
GCAGGGTTTATATCCCATCCAGGACAAAGTGTAACGGTATTGATAAACCTTCCCCCAGGTACGGTACAGGAAGAAAAACCATTCTGGCCTTTTTGGGAACAGTACGGTTGGGTCTTATTGATACTAATACAATTTTTTGCATTCTTTAAGGTTTGGTGGGACTTTGGCAAGGACAAAAGGGTAATTGCCACCACTACCTATTACCCTCCAGACAATATAGATCCGGCCATGGTAGGATTCCTGATCAATGACAGGGACGACAATTCCGATTTAATTTCCTTATTGCCCTATTGGGGCTCCAAAGGACTTATCCGAATCGAGGAAATACCCAAGAGGGGACTGTTCGGATCCAAGGATACCAAAATTATTCGTCTGCAATCCTTGGCACCTGATTCCCAACCATATGAAATGGAAATATTCAAGGGCCTATTTGGAGACAACAGCAATGTAGCTGGAACAGAAGTCCTGGTATCGAGCCTTAAGAATAGCTTTTACACAAAAATGTCAGAGGCCCGCAGCCAATTAAAAGAACAAGCCCAACCCTATTACGAAGCGGAGTCCAAAAAAATACAGGGTATTATGTATTTTATACTGGTAGCTTTGGCCATAGGGCTAACCTTGATAGGACTATTCTTTTGGGGCCCCTTGGCAGCCGTAGCAATAATAATTTCCTGTATTTTATTAATTTTCGTTAATAGCTACATGGTTAAAAAGAATGCCAAGGGCAATGAGTTGTTATCCGAATTAAAAGGATTCAAAAGATTTATTAAAGTTGCAGAACAAAACAGACTAGAAATGCTCCTAAAGGACGACCCCCACTATTTTGAAAATACATTGGGTTATGCCTTGGCCTTTGGGTTGTTCGATAAATGGGCGAAAAAATTTAGAGACTTAAATATTCCTCCACCAGATTGGTATACTTCTAGCTCTCAAAGCCACTTGTCCATGAGTCAATTTTCCAAATCTTTCTCCAGTGCAATGGACAGCACAAAATATAATATGGTAAGTTCTCCCTCCAGTAGCAGTAGTTCGGGGGGAGGGTCCTCTGGCGGAGGCTTCGGAGGCGGCGGTGGAGGAAGCTGGTGAGTTTTAGCTTAGCTCAAAACCTTGGTAGCCCCGTGAACTTCCCTATAAATCACGGGCATGTCCCCAAGGGTTAAACAACAAGGTACTAGTTTCACGGCCCTGTATTACAAGGAAGTGATTGCGGAGTGACAAATGAACTCTGTTTGTAAACTTATACCTACTTTTGTGACGTTATGCTAAAGCATTTATTGTATGGCCAAATCTCGAAACACTATTCTGATCGTACTTGCATTTTTTGCCATATACGTTATTTGGGGTTCTACCTATCTATTGAACAAAATAGCAGTTCAGGAATTGCCACCCTTTATGCTGGCCTCCGTTCGTTTTACCGTTGCCGGCCTGTTAATATTTTTGATTTGCAAATTAATGGGAATTCCTCTGGGAATTACTAAAAAACAACTGATCAATACTACCATTGCCGGATTCTTATTTCTGGCTTTCGGAAATGGATTTGTAGTCTGGGCACTGCGATATGTAGATAGTGGTTTTGCCGCTTTGGAGATATCGGCCCAACCCTTGGTCATTTTATTGATGATGCGCGTCCTTCAAGGAAAAAAGATACAGACCTTGTCCCTAGTAGGGGTAGCTGTAGGTATATTGGGCATTTATTTGTTGGTTAGCCAGCAACAGTTATTGAACCAGGAGAATTCAGTCTTGGGAATGGTCATGATTTTCTTTTGTATGATTAGTTGGGCCTATGCTAGTTTATTTGTGGGAAAAGCAGACCTCCCCAGCAACTATTTTGTGAATACTGGATTCCAAATGTTCGCGGCAGGTATCATATTGATGTTTGGCAGCCTGCTTATAGGAGAGCCCTGGACCCCACCTACAGCCTGGAGCAATCCTGTTCTCTTTTCTATGTTATTATTGATTATTTTTGGAAGTATTGTGGCCTTTACGGCCTTTAATTATCTGCTTAAAGTGGTTTCTCCAGAAAAGGTGGCCACCTCTACCTATGTGAACCCAATTATAGCTTTGTTGTTAGGTTGGTATTTTTTGGAAGAGGAGATTACCACCCAATCGGTAGTAGCCGCTGTAGTACTGCTAACAGGGGTCTATTTTATAAATACCCGTAAAAAACTTGTTTTGTTTACAAGGTTTTCAGGTAAGTTCAGTCCCAAGGATGAACTCTCAAGAATTAGAGAGTAGAGTAGTGGACATATTAAGATAACAAAAATGCAGTAGACCTACTTATCCACCGCATTTAAAAAGAAGAATGAGCCTTTAAACAAGCCTCCTTAGTTTAGGTAAATTCTACGTTCTGCCCACCTATTCTTTTTAATACTTCTGAAGTTTGCGAAAAAAATACTTTCCCCGCTTAACTGAAAATTTGATGCTTCCGATTCTGATTTATGAATGAATGATTTCATGATGCCT
>JBFHGV010000659.1:0-2470 GCA_041582955.1 Arenibacter sp. | reverse complement strand
TGGGAAAAGGCCAGCTACTGTAGCCAAGGTCCCGGCAATTATGGTAACCCAAAAAGTGGAAAGCTTGGGTACTATGGCCTGAAAAGCAAGTCCGGCCCTATAAATAGTAGGATTAGCAGTTGTCCATCCGGCCAAAACCACGGCAATTATTCCAAAGACACCTAAGGCATTGTTCGCCAATGGTCCCGGTGCTACCGTAGGCGCCTCTCCATTTGCCAGGAGTCCTTGGGCTTCTGGTGATTTTAAATAAACGGCATATAACAGCGCTGCCGCTATCCAAGCCATATAATGTCCTACATACATTCCGGCAGCCGTGGTCCATCCACTACTTGCCTTTTTAGCAAAACGGAATACGGATAGATCGGACATCCCCACATGCATGGCCGCATTGGCGAACCAAGACCAAATAACAACATGCCAGAAGGTATATTTGATCTGTCCTGGGAAAGGATCGGAACCTTCTCCCCATATATCCCAAAATTCCGATAGGCTACCTACCCCCAACTGATTTAAGGCCACAATACCACAAGCCAGAAAGGCCAATACTATCACGGGGGACATCCAGTTTGCCGCTTTGGACACGGTGTCATAGCCTTTGGAGGCTATCAATGAAATAACCGCGCCAAGGGCAATAACAATTATAACCCAGGTCATACCATTGGGCATGGTATCCGTAAGCTTGGGCATTTCCATATTAAAGGGTATCCCCACCGCCGTGGCAGAAACCGTAATCATGGACCCTGCCAAAAAACAGAAAAGCACTCCATTGGCCAAATTATAACCCGTAACCAAACTCTTTCCACAGATCTTTTCCAATTGGTAGTACAAGGTCAACCTGTACTTCACGGCAATTTCGGCGGTCAGAAAACGCCAACTGAGTACGGCCAATAAGTTCCCCAGCAGCAGTCCTACAATAAGATCGAAGGCACTTACCCCTGTTGTCAGGAACAAAGGCCCAATTACAAATTCGGTTCCTGCCGCATGTTCCCCCGCATACATCCCAAGAAAACTTTTCCAACTTTTCAGTTTGGATGTGGGTACAGGTACGCGTTCAAATTCTCCGCCTGCTATATCCTCTATTTCTTCTTCTATATTAAATTGGCTCATAAGTCTGGTTTATTTGGTCATTATTTAGTCTTTATTTTATCAGATGATTTGGTAAATCCTCCACTCGCTCACAGCAAAGCTGGTCCATGACCTGCTTAAATTGGGTCTTCAACATGGCAATGGTATGATCCCCGCCCTTGTTCCCCAAGGCTGCGGCACCGTACATAAAGGAGCGTCCCATAAAAGTAAACATGGCTCCACTTGCCATGGCCCGTGCTATATCGGGACCGGAACGAAGACCACTATCCATCATGATCTCAATTTGATCGCCGTACTGGGTTATTTCCCTGAGCGAATTGATAGTGGATTGTGCAGCATCCAATTGTCTTCCTCCGTGGTTTGATACTATGATACCATCAAAACCCATATCTATGGCGTCTTTGGTATCCTGTTCGGAGGCCACCCCTTTTAGCACCAATTTACCCTTCCATTTGTCTCGGATGGGCTTAATTTTTTCGGCATTCAATCTACCCGAAAAAGTCTTGTCCATAAACTGCCCCAACTGTTTTAAATTGAGTCCCTCTGGGGTATATGGTTTTAAGGTCTGAAAAGTCGGCTGACCGTATTTAAGGGTATTATAGGCCCATGTAGGCTTTCCTAAAATCTGAAGAATATTTTTTACCGACATTTTTGGCGGCAACGCCAGACCGTTGCGAATATCACGTGGCCTATATCCAAAAGTAGGCACATCGCAAAGAAGTACCAGCACAGGACATCCAGCGGCCTCTGCACGATCAATTATATCATCTCGTAAAGCATCATCAACAGGATTGTACAATTGAAACCAAGCTTTCCCCTCGGTAAGCTCACTGGCCCTTTCAATACTCATAGTTGTAACGGTACTCAAGATAAAGGGAACGTTGTGCTTATGTGCGGCCTTTGCCAAGATTTCAGGGGAATTGGGCCACATTAATCCTTGTAGGCCCACTGGGGAAATCCCAAAGGGGGCATCAAATTCCATACCCAAAACTTTGGTCCGCGTACTGCTTTCCCCAAAATTGCGAAGGTAGCGTGGCTGTAGTTGCACATCCCTTATTTCTGCCGTATTTCTTATGATACTGACATCTTCATTACACCCTCCATCCAAATATTCAAAAGCAAATTGGGGAACCCTATTTTTTGCTCTTTCCCGTAAATCATCCATAGACGGAAATCGTGAACTTATTTCTGATGTCATAATTATTGAATTATAAAGGGCACATGTTTCTTTAATGCGTAGTTCTTTCTAAGAAATTTGGAGTTCAATCTTACGTCCGATATACATAGTGCCGCACCCAGAGCGGACCCCAAAGAGGAATCCGTAGTGCTTAGCTTCATATTTCTTAGATAGTGCGATATCAGTTGAATATATACGTCATTATCC
>JBFHGV010000658.1:0-2473 GCA_041582955.1 Arenibacter sp. | reverse complement strand
TCCATAAATTCCATGTGCTTTTTAAAATCTTCCATATTAAATATCTATCTAATCGTATAACCTTCATATGTATTCATCACCCCGTTTACTACAGTAGCCAAAGCGGCCAACATTACCGGATCCGCACTTGCTCTTACTTTGGAGCTCCCTATACTGGTATAGGCTATTGCATCCTCTTTCGCCTTGGAAAAGCGTTGCAATTCCTCCTTATGGAATTTACGTAAAACCTCCAATTCAATTTCATTGGGATTTCTACCAGTGCACAGAACAAATGCCTTTTGCAATAGGACATCCACATTCCCACTATAATCTGCAATTAAATTTTCAGCCACTACGCGAGAAGCTTCCAAATATTGGGGGTCATTAAGAAGTACCAATGCCTGTAATGGTGTACTGGTCTGCCTCCGTTTTACGGTACAGACCCCTCTTTCACCCACATCAAAAATCAACATGGATGGCGGACCCGATGTTCTTTTCCATATGGTATACAAACTCCTTCTATAAAGCCCTTCCCCCGGTTCCTGTAGATATTTATATCGCCATGGTTTGTTGCTTATTTCGTCCCAAAGGCCCTCTGGCTGATATGGGTAAACGCTTGGACCACCAATTTTGGGGGATAAAAGGCCACTTATGGCCAGCGCATTGTCCCGAACCATTTCGGCAGTCATCCGAAAACTTGGCCCCCTTGCCAGCAATACATTTTCCTTATCCCTTTCTAGTAGTTTGGGTGTTAGTTTAGAACTTTGCTGATAGGTAGCCGACATTACAATCAATTTGTTCATAGCCTTTATGTCCCATCCAGATTCCATAAATTTAACTGCCAACCAATCCAACAATTTTGGATGGGACGGCAAATTACCCTGATTACCAAAATCATCGGACGACGAAACCAATCCTGTCCCAAAATGCATCTGCCACAACCTATTTACAAATACCCTGGCAGTGAGCGGATTATCCTTATTAAACAACCACTTGGCTAGGCCTAGTCTATTCTTGGGCAGACTATCTTTAAAGGAAAGTACTACCTCCGGAACATCGGGGTATACTATAGCCCCACGGGCATCGTAAACCCCTCTATCCAAAACATAGGTAGGGCGCGGTTCGGGCAAATCGCCCATGACCATAATTTCAGATACAGTATCAATTACCTTGTTTTTCCTCCTGTTTAACTCCCTAATGTTTTCCTTTACCTCCTCAAGGGTACTATTTTCACGCAAGTCATAATGCGATTTTAAAATGGATCTATTATCGGAGACGGTACTGTTATTTATAATTGCTGATACAGTATTGGAATCATAACCATAACTAACTTCCAATGCGGAAAGTTCGGAATTATGTATTTTAAGCTCATCAATTCCTCCATTTATAAAGGTCTTCATATGATTCCTGATCCCCATTCCAAAACCGTTGAATCCATAGGTATGCAAATCAGGCTTATACAGTATGGATTTATATAGATGGTCTATTTCTACATCTACCGGTATTTCTTTGCCATTTAAATACATATGAAGTCCACTTGCCTTTCCCAATCCATCGTAGGTAACTGCAATATTTGTCCATTCCTTTACCGGTATTTCCTCTTTGGCCTTAATTTGGATTGCATTTGTTGGCCAAGAAAAAGCCATGATAAATTTTGGACGATTGTTTTCCAAAAACATAGAATACCCTTTTAACCCCAATCGTAAGTCTTCACAATGATAAAATAGGGCAGCTTCTTCATATTGGGTATCTGGGTAAATACTCAAGGAAATGGAAAAGGGATCTGTTTGATCAAACCATCCCACCTTCTCTGGCAAGCTTATAGATGTAAAATCATTCAAGAATACGCCATTGTTTTTGGCCGTCTTTTTTATATTAGGCTCATTAATCAATGCAGGACCAGAATTAACTACCTTACTTGGACTAATGTATTTTTTATTTCCTTTTTCCACGAAAGAATCAAAAGGATAATGGGCCTTGAGACTTTTGGAATAATTATTTTCTATGGACTTTCTTATTGCGGACGGATTCCCCGCCCACTTTTCGAACCCCTTAGGTTCCGCCATATTTGGCAACCTAAGTTTATTCTCCGCACTATTAATATCGCCATCAATATAGGCCAATACCTTATCCGCTTCCTTGTCGGTTAAAAGAAGTGAAGGTCCAGGAACTTGACCGGGACCGTAAACAGCGGAACCAAATTCATTGGTACTATTAAAAAAAGCGGACATCTCATAGTAATTTTTCTGACTTATGGGGTCGTACTTATGATCATGACATCTTGCGCATTCCATACTAAGACCCATAAAAGCCTTACCCACACTGAGTACGCGATCCGCAACATATTCAACACGATACTCTTCAAAAATAATTCCAGCTTCAGAATTCCTTTTATGCAACCTATTAAATGCCGTTGCCAAAATACTTTCCTTTGTGGGTTCTGGCAAGAGGTCACCCGCCAACTGCATGGTAGAAAATTCTTTATACGACATAT
>JBFHGV010000657.1:0-2487 GCA_041582955.1 Arenibacter sp. | reverse complement strand
TTGTTTTTTTCAACGTTAAATTGTGGCATATAGGAGTCTTTGTGGTGTTGTTGGATTTGATTCAAATCTCTTTAGGTGGAAATGTTGGAGGCCGATTGGCCCATTTGGGTGGCGCTGCTTTGGGTTATTTTTATGCCCAACAACTCATGAAAGGTAATGATATTGGTAGCGGGTTTGCTAAAATGGTTGATGCCATAGCCAATTTGTTTAAGAGAAGTGAGCGAAAAGCCCCAATGAAAACGGTATACCGCAAGGAAAAGAAAGGTGCCGGCAGGAGCGAAAATTATGATAAGGAAAGTCGGCAACGTAAGATAGACGCTATTTTGGACAAGATTAGCAAGTCTGGTTATGAAAGTCTTTCCAAGGCAGAAAAGGATTTTTTGTTCAAAGCCGGAAAAGAATAGTTTGTGAAGGATCTAAATATTCTAGATAGATTCCTATTTTTCCTTAATGCGGTTTTGGCGCTTTTGTTACTCCTTTCCTGTGCTGTTCCTCAAATACCGGTAGCCCAATTCCCATACTTTTCCATACTCAGTTTAATGGTGCCATTGTTGGTGCTGCTCAATATTGCTTTCCTCATGTATTGGGTTTTAAAACGCAAAAAACAACTGTGGTTATCGGCAGTGATATTGTTTTTGGGGTATACGTTGCTGGGAACCTTTTTTAAGTTTAAGTTGTCCGAGGTCCCTATAAATAATGGTGAACTAAGTGTGATGACTTTTAATGTAAGGGGTTTCAATAAGTATAAATGGATTGAGGATTCATCCATTGGAGATCAGATTTTGGACTTGATCGTTGCTGAAACACCGGATATTTTATGCATACAGGAATTTAGTAGAATACGGCATAGGCAACTAAAGAATACCTATGATTATATCTATACTACAGATTATAACATGTCCAGAAAGAAGTCCATTCAGGCCATTTACTCTAAATATCCAATAGTTCAAGGTGGATCACTGGATTTTCCAGATAGTTCCAATAATGCCCTGTTTGCAGACGTGGTGGTGAATAAGGATACCTTAAGAGTGTATAACCTCCATTTGGAGTCCCATAAAATAATACCCAGCGTAGAACGAATTTCAGGCGAGCCAAAGATGAGGTTGTTTAAAAGGCTAAGTAAATCCTTTGCCAAACAAGGGGAACAGGCCGCAATCATCAACTTGCACAGAAAGGCATCGCCTTATAGGACCATTGTCTGTGGGGATTTTAATAATACCCAGTTCTCCAATGTGTATAAGATGATTAGAGGGGATATGCTAGATTCCTTTATGGAAAAGGGTACAGGTTATGGCAGAACCTTTAACTTTAAATATTATCCGGTGCGTATAGATTTTATTATGGCCGATAAAACTTTAGAAATAGTCGCACACAAAAATTTTGATGTAAAACTATCCGATCACTTTCCGGTAATGGCATCGGTGAAATTGGATTCTGTATTGCCCTAATCCAAATGGTTTACCGTCTGTGAGGCCGTAGTGACTCCGGGAGGTAATTCTATAATTTTAAAATTTCGAAATTGGATTTCAGCTCCTTCTGACTCAAGGCAGAGATAGCCTTTTTTGATGGAAGACTGACTAATCCCATTCACAAATTTTCCGTTGACGGACAATTTGATGGTGCCGTCTACACAGACCACTTTGTAGGAATTCCAAAGTCCTTTTCCAAGGGCCCGGTTTTCAACAGACTTGCTTCTGGTTCCCCTGGGATTGTCCGGGATGGTTTTAACTCCTCCAACTCCAAAAAGTTCACCATGGACGTAGGCTATAGGTGGTTTTTTACCGTTTCTCATATTCTGGTTTACCCAGTCCAGTTCCAACATTTGCACTTCTACGCCTCCGGGCAGGCGATTTTCTTTTCCAGGTAAGGCATCACTCCAAACAAAGACGCCCGAATTACCTCCAGCCTCCATATGGCGCCATTCTACGAGTAGGATAAAATTTTCATATTGCTTCTCCGAACGCATAACACCTATTGGTAAACCCTTGCAAATAAGAAGGTCTCCTTCTTTTCTCCACGTGTCCGAGTATGTATTTACATTGATCCAATTTATTGGTTCCTCCGCCTTTGCTCCTTGTTCGGTCAAATCTTCCAAACTAATTTCCGTACCAAAGGACAGGGGTGTTTCCTGGGCCTGTAGTGTGGGAATTATGCTGAAGAGCAATGAGGATAGGATAAAATATGTAGTAGACTTCATGGGCTGGTAATTATGCTTATTAGATGGTATGTTTTGTGGTCTGGGCCCTATTTGCCAATGGGTTTTTTAACGCGTGTGTGTACGGGCCGGAACAATTAGATAAAATTGGTTTTGCCAGGTATGGCTATTGGTGGCGTTGGCCAATTAAAATCCCAATGATACTGGTCTATATTAGGTCCCAAGACTTCTTTGGAATTAAAGGCCTGCTCCCAGCTAATGGTTTGTCCGGTATACCCTACCATTCGCGCCCATATGGCGAGCATGGTACTTTTGGCCATCCATTCACCGTT
>JBFHGV010000656.1:0-2500 GCA_041582955.1 Arenibacter sp. | reverse complement strand
AGGATCTGTCTTTTTGTTTGGTCCTAAAAAGTTTTTCCTGAATGTTGGTCCTTTTTACTAACATCTTGCTACTATTTTTAGCCCGGTTTATAAAGTTAAGGAATTATAGTTCTCTATTCAATGTTGTATCGCAAAATGTTGAGAACTAGAGGTCTATTATGTTTTGTTTTGGCAGTCTATATTCGATATGTTAATATTTTGTTAAAGTGAAATTAGGCTAAATTTTGCGCTATAACTATTGATCGAATGTTGTATATTGTCGATGAATTTAACCGTTCATCGATATTATTAAAACCCCCAAGCTCAGGATCTTATGAAATTCCACCTGCCCGTTTATGCTCTATTCCTTATGATTACTCCCTTTGTATACGGACAATCTTCAATACATCAGAACAGTTTTTCGGGAAATAATAATTCAATTATAGAAGGGACGGCCGACTCTGGTCATCATTTTACTCTTTTAGAGGCTGTAAGGGCGGCTAATTTGGATAAAATTTTAAATGAGGATGGTCCCTTTACGGTTTTTGCCCCTTCGGATATGGCATTTAAAAAACTATCCAAGATAAATCTAAAAGAGCTTTTATTGCCAGAGAATAAGAGGGAGTTGTTTTCTCTTTTAACCTATCATATCGTGGCAGGTAATCTTACGGCTTCCAGTATTTTAAAAGCTATGTGCAGGGGTAACGGCAAAGCCAGCTTTACTACCGTACAGGGAGAAAAGATTTATGCCTCCATGGAAGGATTGGATATAGTGCTGAGCGATAAGTTGGGCAACAGGGCCAAAATAACCAGTGCCGATGCCAATCAGTGCAACGGTGTTATACATGAGATAGACAGTGTAATCTTGCCCAACATGTTGGCCGAGGTTAACTTACCTTAACTCGGCCCCTAATTCACTTTCGTACCGGCGTAGCAACTTGTTCATGATCTTATCAATCTGCTTATCGGTTAGTGTTCCTTTGTGATCTTGAAGTGTGTAGCTTACCGCATATGATTTTTTACCCTCTGGTAAGTTCTCGCCATTGTAGACATCAAAAAGATTTACGTTGGTCAAATACTTCTTTTCGGTCTGTACTGCCAAGTCGTGAATTTGTTTAAAGCTTACATTTTCATTTACCAATAAGGCGTAATCCCTTTTTACTTCCGGATATTTTGGAATTTCTTTATAGATTATTTTATTGGCTTTAATGGCCTCTAAAATATAATCCCAGTCAAAGTCGGCATACAGTACCTCTTCTTTAATGTCAAATTCTTTGAGAAGTGATTTCCTTACCACGCCAAGGACTGCCACTTCTTTATTGGCATATTGTAGAGAAATACCTTCGGAGAGTATTTCAGGTTTGGACGGAAGGGATTCAAGTTGGTTGAGCCCTAATCTATCCAATACGTTTTCCACAACGGACTTCAGATAAAAGAAATCTGATTTTTTTGCAGGAACGGTCCAGGTATCTTCCAGTCTGTTTCCTGTAATCAGCACACTTAAATGTTTCTTTTCCTCTCTGTTGGTCTCGTATTGATGGTAGGTTTTACCGAATTCGAATATTTTAAGGTTTTGCATCCTACGGTTACTGTTGTAGGCTATGGTTTCCAGGCCGGAGAACAACATGGATTGCCTCATAACCGATAGATCTGTGCTCAGAGGGTTGAGCATGGAAACAGTATGCGCTTCATTGATATCCGAGGATAATTTGTTGTAGGCCGGGGTAGTAAGGCTATTGGTCAATATTTCGTTAAAGCCATTGGCGGCCAATAAATTGCCTATTATATTTTGGATCTTATAATCCTCAAACTTTGAAGTAGGCGCAATGGAAGCATTTAATTTTTCCTTGAACTCTACGTTGTTGTATCCAAATACTCTTAATATTTCTTCAATAACATCAACCTCTCTTTGTACATCAACCCTGTAAAAAGGTATCATTAGTCCAAGTCCGGATTCCGTTACGTTTTTTACTTTTATGTCCAATGATGCCAAAATGGATTTGATGGTATCTTTTGATATATCCTGTCCAATTAATTTGTTTATCTTATCAAAGGTCAGGAATACATGATAGTCGTCCTTTTTCTTGGGGTAGATATCAACAATATCCGAAGTAATATCACCACCTGCAATTTCGTGGATCAATAAAGCGGCACGTTTTAGACTGTATTCTACGTTGTCTATATCTATTCCTCTTTCAAACCTGAAGGAGGCATCAGTATTTATAGCATGTCGTTTGGCTGTTTTTCTTACGGAAACCGGGTTGAAAAAGGCACTTTCTAAAAAGATGCTGCTTGTATATTCGGTTACTCCAGAGTTTTCTCCTCCCAATACCCCTGCAATACATAGTGGTTTTTCACTATCGCATATCATAAGGTCCTCTTCGCTTAACACTCTTTCTACACCATCCAAAGTGGTAAACTTAGTGCCTTTTGGAAGGGTTTTAACGAGTATTTTATTGCCTTTTATTTTAGAGGCGTCAAAGGCATGTAGGGGCTGCCCCAATTCGTGCAATACATAATT
>JBFHGV010000655.1:0-2503 GCA_041582955.1 Arenibacter sp. | reverse complement strand
TCAAAATTAAAAAGACAATACCCCTATAATTTTTGGGGTACAACAATAATAATCAAAAAATTAAATAAGGACACCCCTGTTTTTAAGGGGTCTAAAACACACGAAAGAACCATTTAACATTATTAACCCCCGAAGAAATGGAATCTATCAATATCCAAACCTATATATTGAGGAAATCCCAATTTAGAGGGCCGAAATATCGGAATATGCATTTTTTTTAACGTTGAATTATAAACGTTGAATTTCTAGCGCACTATTTAAGATAGCCGTGCAGTAAATGCAAATATTTTGATATTTTTGAAGAAATATGATATTTTATGAAGCTGAGAAAACAAGGATTGTACCTACCGGATTTTGAACATGACAACTGTGGAGCAGGATTTATTTGTAGTCTTAAAGGAAAAAAGTCGAATGATATTATTCATAAGGCTTTAGAGATTTTAGAGAAATTGGAGCACCGTGGAGCAGTAAGTTCCGACGGAAAAACAGGTGACGGCGCGGGAATATTAATAGACATCCCCCATGATTTTTTTAAGGAAGTTTGCTCTTTTGAACTCCCTGAACCTGGAAGTTATGCGGTGGGCAACATATTTTTACCTCAAAAAGAAAATCAAAGGAATTACTGCATTGAGGTCTTTGAGTCCAACATAAAAAAGCAAGGACTTAAATTATTGGGCTGGAGAGACGTTCCCGTAAACAAATCTATTCCGGGAAGAATCGCAGCCGAAACAGAACCTTTCGTAAAACAGGTATTTATAGGCCGAGAGAATGACGAGCAGGATTTCTTCAATTTTAACCTAAAACTTTTTACGGCCAGAAAAGTTACCGAACATACAATAAATGCTTCCAAACTATCGGAGAGCAAGTTTTTCTATGTTCCTAGCCTTTCTACCAAGATCATTATTTTCAAAGGGCTATTAATGCCCGAAGACATTAGCCTATATTACAAGGACCTAATGGACCCAAGGGTAGTTACACGTTTGGCTTTGGTACACCAACGTTTTTCCACCAACACATTCCCCACCTGGGATTTGGCCCAGCCTTTCCGCTATATGTGTCATAATGGGGAAATAAATACCCTAAGAGGAAACGTATCCAGAATGCGCTCTAGGGAAGAATTAATGAACAGTGAATTCTTTGGTGAAGAAATAAAGAATATTATTCCGGTAATCCTTCCCGGCAAGTCGGATTCTGCCACCATGGACATGGTAGTAGAGCTATTGTTGATGACCGGAAGATCTCTACCAGAGGTAATGATGATATTGGTACCCGAAGCTTGGGAAAAGAACGCCGATATGTCCGAGGCCAAAAAGGCTTTCTACGAATACCATTCCTGTTTAATGGAACCATGGGACGGTCCTGCATCCATACCTTTTACAGACGGAAACTATATTGGAGCCGTATTGGACAGAAACGGACTAAGACCCTCTAGGTACTCGGTAACCAAAGATGGATATGTTATTATGTCCTCTGAAGTTGGTGTAGTGGATATTGAACCAGAAAACGTTGAACTACACGGTAGACTAGAACCAGGAAAAATGTTCTTGGTGAATATGGAAGAAGGCCGGATTGTTAACGATGAGGAAATTAAAGAAGAAATTGCTGTTAGACATCCTTACAAAAAATGGCTGGACAAAAATTTGGTTCACCTTAAGGATATCCCTTATAACGATTGTCCACTTTTCCTTAATGAAGCTACGGTTCAAAAAAGAAAATCCATATTTGGTTACACCTTAGAAGATATAAACACTATTATTCTTCCAATGGGCAAAATGGCCAAGGAACCTCTTGGATCCATGGGATCTGATACTCCTATAGCCATTTTATCCGAGCGTCCGCAATTGATCTACAATTACTTTAAGCAATTGTTTGCCCAGGTTACCAATCCACCGTTGGACGGTATTAGGGAAGAGCTTATTACGGACATCAGCCTTACATTGGGAAGTGATCATAATATTTTTGAATTTTCGGAACTACATTGTAGAAAATTAAAAATCCAAAATCCTGTAATTTCCAAAGAGGATTTGGATAAAATAAAAAACTATGACGCCAGTCCGGATTACAAGGTGGTATCCATTTCAATGCTTTATGATATTGAAAAAGGACATAATGGCCTGGAAGACGCCCTGCAATCCATTTTGGAGCAAGCAGAACAAGCTATTGACGAAGGTGCTAACATTATTATCCTATCGGATAGAAATGTAAGCAAGGAAAAAGCTCCAATACCAGCGCTATTGGCCTGTTCATTTGTAAATAGTGGACTGCAAAGACTAGGAAAGAGATCCAAGTTAAGCATCATAATTGAATCTGCCGAACCTAGGGAAGTACATCATTTCTCCTTACTATTCGGATTTGGGGCAAGTGCCATAAACCCATATTTGGTAAACGAAATCATAGCAGAACAAATAGAGGAACACGATATTACGGAATATACTTTTGAGGAAGCCATAAGCAACTACAACAAAGCAGTTGGAAAGGGAATCCTTAAGGTGATGAACAAAAT
>JBFHGV010000654.1:0-2510 GCA_041582955.1 Arenibacter sp. | reverse complement strand
TTGGCAACCGAATTTAATACGGGTGCCTATTTTAAGGATAATAAAGGGAACCTATATTTTGGGGGTTTGGAGGGGTTTTACTGGTTTAAGCCCAATCAATTGAAGGTGAATTCCATTCTGCCAAAAACCGCTATAACGGGCTTTGATGTGTTTAACAAGTCTTATCCCATGCTGGAAGGTCAGAAGTTGAAGGCCCATCAGAACACTATTTCCTTTACCTTTTCAAGTTTGCAATATGCCCTCCCCGCCAGGAACCAATACCAATATAGACTTGTTAATTTTGATACCGATTGGGTTTTTTCTGGGAACCAAAATTTTGCACGCTATACGGGCTTGCCTCCGGGCAATTATAAATTTCAGGTTAAGAGCAGTAACTATGACGGACTATGGAACCCGGAGCCGGTTTCCTATTCCTTTGCCATTTTGTCTCCCTGGTACCTGACCCCTTTGGCCAAATTTGCTTATATCGCATTGTTTATTTTGCTGTTGTACGGCATATATCGTTACCTTATTTGGCAATGGCGCCTGCAGCTGAACCTACGGTTAAAGGTAGAGGAGACCGAACGGTTTAAACGGCTTAACGACTTTAAATCCAAGTTGTATACCGATATTTCCCATGAATTTAGAACGCCTTTGAGTTTAATTGCCGGACCAGTGGATGCCAAACTGGGAAAGGGCGGATTGACTGAAATGGATTTTGCCAATTTCTCCATGATTAAACGTAATATTAACCGTTTGATTTCTTTGGTAGATCAGCTACTTCATTTGGCGAGGTTGGAAAAAGGAAATTTAAAACTGAAAATAGCTAAGGGAGATCTAGGACTCTTTGTAGGTATGTTGGCGGCAACTTTTAAATACAGGGCAACCATAAAAAGAGTGGATTATGAAATAGAAATAGACCCCATCCCCAATGCGTGGTTCGACGAGGATGCCTTGGAGAAAATTATTACCAACCTGCTCTCTAATGCTTTTAAATATGTAAGTGAAGGAGGAATATGCCGATTTTCAGCGCACAAAATACAGGGAAAATTGCAGATCAGTGTTCGGAATTCCGTTGAGGAATTTTCGCAAGTGGATTTAGATCGTTTGTTTACCCGATTTTATCAGCAAAATGAATATTCGGAAGGGGCCGGAATTGGGCTATCCTTGGTACAGGAATTGGTTGGTTTGTATCAGGGCGGTATAGCGGTTACAATGGAGGACGGGGGAATAATCCATTTTAAAATTACACTTCCCATAGCTACAGAGGATTTTGAGGACCTTAGTGTAGTGCAATTAGGTTCGGAAGTGGGTAGGTCTATTCTTGATACGGGGCAAAATGGTCAGGAAAGGAGTGTGGTTCTGCAAGAGCAGCCCACTTTAAGTGAGCCCTTAGGTGAATTGCCAATGTTACTTATAGTAGAGGATCACGAAGAAGTACGGGAGTTCCTTAAATCGGTTTGGGCAGACAAATACCAGATCCTTGAGGCTAAAAATGGGGAGGAAGGAATGGAAAAGGCTTTGGAGGTAGTGCCAGACCTCATTATATCAGATGTTCGTATGCCCATCTGTGGGGGAATAGCACTTTGCAATAAATTAAAGACCGATGTTCGTACCAGTCATATTCCTATTATTCTTTTAACCGCTGGTATAGGGGAGGAACTGGAATTGCAGGGACTGGAATCCGGAGCGGACGATTTTATTACCAAGCCCTTTAAGTTGCGTACCCTGCAGATGAGGGTAGAAAATTTAATTGGCCTAAGAAAGTTGTTGCGCAGTAGGTATAGTAGGGAACTCATTATTGAGGCCAAGGATATTGCTGTTTCCCCTACAGATGAGGTTTTCTTTACCAAATTGCAAATGGTACTGGATGAGCAGCTATCCGATCCTCAGTTCAATGCAAAAATGTTCTGTCGCAAATTGGATATGAGCCGGATGCAACTGCACAGAAAGCTCTTGGCCTATACCGGACTTTCTACTACAGCCTTTATTAGGTCGCAACGATTAAAACAGGCCATTCAAATCCTTAAAACATCAGATGCTTCAGTTAGCGAAATAGCCTATACTGTTGGTTTTAACACGCCTTCCTATTTTATAAAATGTTTTAAAGAGGTTTATCAGAAAACCCCAACGGAGTACCTGGAATCCATAAATGGATAAGCTTTCGGTTACATGTTACATTTATTGTAAAGATTGTTACATATGAGATATGGCTTTTGGTAGGCTTGTCATAGATTTGGTGTCCTGGTCCAAAAGGAAGGGCAAACTTGGAATTGTTAGGCCTTTTGGTAGTCTCTTTATAATTATAGCCTGGGAAAGATGAAAGGGAATAGCATTTGCGAATGGACATCTTTACAGGACATAACAAATTAAATTAACTCAAACTTCACAACTATGAATACTAAACATGTTAACGGGATTACCTTGGTTTTTTTGGCAATGCTTGCCATATCCATATTTATGATTTTGATGGCACTGTCGCTCTAAATTCCCACCAGTATTTGGGATTGCTGTGAGCATGACGGTAGTAA
>JBFHGV010000653.1:0-2513 GCA_041582955.1 Arenibacter sp. | reverse complement strand
GGCGATGGCATAATAGGAACCACACAGGAGTAGGACCATAAGCACGAAACCCTTTTTAGTTAAGGAAATCTCCCTGTCCATAAGATTTAAATAATTGATTTTCATTATAGTTTTTATTTTAAATGGTTTCTTACTGGTTTTATTTTATAATTTTTGGAACTTTCAACAGAAATTCTTGGGAAGAATAGTCCCTTATAGCGGTGACGGTATCCGTTTCTTTCCCGGCAAATTTCTGTACCTCTTCCAGCGCCCTTGAAAAACCTGCAAAGGGACTATCTTGGGTGCCCTTACCCTGGTCGTTCCCCGATGGGAAACAAATATTTCTTTGGCTGTAAGTTGACTGGCCAATAACAAAAAAAGGAGGGTAATTTTAAATTTCATAAAAAGCGTATTGTTCTAATTGGATTTTTGATCCCAGAGTCTATAGGGATCGTCATGGGCTACCATTTGTTCCAATAAAAGGGCTACCATTTCCTTTAATTGAGCACTGTATTTGGGGTTGTTGGCCAGATTCTTTTGCATTTCTTCAGATTTATGATGCTCCGGTAAATATTCGTGGGGGTTTTCAGCAAGGTTAAATAGTTGGGTTTCCCTAATGGCCCCATCCATAACATCGTACTTGATTAGTTTCCAGTCCCCCTTTTTTACCGTACGCATACCAGGTTTTGTTCCTCCTGCGTAAACCCCGTACATGACATCCCTAACCACCTCTTTTTCGCCTTTAAGGACTGGGACAAAACTTATTCCTTCAACTGTTTCCGGAGCGTCTATCCCTGCCAGTTCACAAAGGGTGGGGAGCACGTCCAAAAGATAGATGTTTCCTTTAACGCGTTTGCCAGCTTCCAGTCCGGGGCCTTTAACAATAAAGGGTACACGCCAGGTGTGCTCGTATAAATTTTGCTTTCCCATTAATCCATGGCGTCCAATAGACATACCATGGTCTGAAGTGTAGATAATATAAGTATTGTCCAACTCACCGGATGCCTCCAGTTTGGCGAGCACTTTGTTCAATTGAATATCTATATTTTCGGAACAGGCATATTCACGTCCCAACTCATTGCGTACCGTTTGTTCATCCCTGTTTTTCCATACCCCACTTACACGTTCCTCATCCCTAAGTTGAGGGTGGCCATGAAAAAAAGGATGTGCGTTTAGGTAGTTTTCCTGCAGTGGTGGCTGTTTTGGGTTGGCAGGAGGTAGGCTATTTTGATCGGTATGGTTGGTGGCACCATATTTTTCAAGTAGTTCAGGGGTACCATCTCGGATATCATGGGGATGGGAGAAACCAAAATAGATGAAAAAGGGATCTTTTTCCTGCGCTTGTTCCCTATCACTTAGATAGTTTAATACTTGCTCGGCATGCCAGGCACTTCCGGATTCTTCCGTGCCTCCTCGTTTGGTGGCATCATGCACCACGGTAAACTGTTTATTGGCCGCGGCATAGGAGTTCCCTTTTTTACAGGTTCGCATGGTTTTGTACCCGGCCCTATTAAAAACTGCAGCTATGGATTGCTGCTCTAAACTATCGGGAGCCAAACTTTCTTTGTACCCAGCACTTTTGGGCAAATGCCATAAGGTTCTACCGGTCATGATCATATGTCTAGAAGGGGTGCACACAGCCCCGTTCATTGAGCCCATATGACGGGCACTTTCAAAGACCACCCCTTGCTTTGCCAGTTTGTCTATGGTTGGGGTTTGAAGAATGGAATTGGGATCATAGGTCTGTAGATCAAATGGCGATTGGTCATCTACCAATACGAAGAGGAAGTTGGGTTTTTTTTGGGACTTGTTTTTTTTGGGAGCACAGCCCACAATAAGAATCGCGGCCATGGCTACCACAAAGGCAGTATATAATGGTTTTCTATTCATAATTATTGGATTGGATTATAATTTTTTATTTCGTTTTGGGTACAAGGGATGCGGTCAAAGGAATTCCGGCCTTAAGCTTTTTTAACCTTAGCAATGCTTCCACGTAATAGTAATCTGCGTAGTTAATGGAGTAATCAATTTCGCTGCCATTGGGTTTATGGCCAGTGGAATGCAGTAAAAACGCTGAATTTTTATCTTTGCTTTGGTAGTTGTTAGATAGTTCTACAAGCATTTTTTCGGCTTTGTCCAAATAATTTTTGGCAAGAATTGAATCTTTGGTGAAGGTAGAAAGTTCCAAAAGCGCTGATGAAACCAAGGCCGCTGCTGAGGCATCCCTTGGTTCATTGGGGATATTGGGAGCATCAAAATCCCAATAGGGGATCAGGTCATTGGGTAGGCGGTCCAGATAAGCTTTTGCGGTCTTTTGGGCAAGGTCGAGATACTGCTCCTCCCCTGTTTCCCTGTACACCATGGTATAGCCATAAATGGCCCAACCCTGTCCACGGGCCCACATACTATCGTCGGCATATCCTTGATGGGTAACCCCTTTAATTTTTTCCCCGGTTTCCCGATTGTAGACCACTACATGATAGGAAGTATAATCTGGTCTAAAATGATTTTTCATGGTTACATCGGCATGGCTT
>JBFHGV010000652.1:0-2524 GCA_041582955.1 Arenibacter sp. | reverse complement strand
TTCACCACTGACCGTCATGATTACGTTATAAGTTCCAGGACTGGAAAAAGCGTATACCGGATCTTCCTCGGAACTAGTGGAACCATCACCGAAATCCCATGTTATAGATGTCGCATTTTCGACCGTACCGTTAAAGGTTACTACTGAGCCCTCTACTAAAAATTGAAAATCCGAAAGGGGTAATTCAGGGTCGCTATCATCACTACAATTAACCAATACTATGGCCATTAATAAAAGACTTAAACTTTTTATATTTTTCATCTGTTTATATTTATTATTTTAGTTTTTATCCCACCACACCGGAGTGTCAATCTTATTTGCCCCTTGTCGCGAAATAGCTTCTTGCACGTTGGAGCTATTTGAACCCAGTTCAAAGGAGGAATAATTAAACCTATTGGGCATAATGCCATTGGTAGCCCCTGCCGATAAATCTTCACTGGTTCTGACAGGTATAACAGGATAGCCCGTGCGACGTATATGGGACCACCCCTCAAAGAAATTTGGGATTACCGCTAACCACATCTGAACGCCAATTTGCTCCTCATTATTCACTCCGGATAATGTCGCTGTAGACGAGGTCATAAAGCCGGTTATTTCGGCCTCACCAACCTCCCACTGGTTTAAGGATACTTCTATGCCCTTTCTAAATAAAATATTGGCCTGGACGGGGTCGTTATCATAGGCCAAGGCCGCCTCTGCCCTTAACAGCCAAGTTTCGGCGGCGGTCATTACATATAGTTTACTTTCCGGCGAGGATAATGCAAGTCCCATATCGGATAGGTTTGCAAAATTGGAATTTCCAAATGCCTGATCTGTCAATCCATTTACAATACCGGAATACTGTCCGTTGGCATCCTGACTTACAAATACGCTCAATCTTGGATCATTTGTACCCTCTAATTGATTGATCAGCAGTGTGGACATTTTAATGGACGGGAACCCTGTTCTTCTTGTAAACCAAGCATTTCCGGTTCCTTCCGTTTCAATCATATAGGCATCATGTTCAGGAGTTTCCATTAAGGGTTCTGACAAACATTGGGTTACGGTAGATTGGGAAAGGCCTGCATCGGCATACCGCAAGCGCATTGCCAGTCGAAGTCGGACACTATTTGCGAATCGCACCCATTTGCCTAGATCATTGTCATAGATAGGGTCCGAATTTGGATACGCCATTGCAGGATCTGCACTCTTCAAAACATTAATACTGCTGGTCAATCTAATGATCATGTCCTTGTAAATACTTTCTTGAGTATCATATTTTGGAAGCAATATATCTTGTGACTTGCCTTTGCCGCCTTCACTATAGGGTATATCCCCAAAACCATCGGTAATCTTTGCATAGCCTAACACGGAAATAACATGGGCAATGGCATTTCTAACGTCGTTTTGGGTGCCTGGAGAAGAGGTATGCTCCAAAACTTCTTCAATATGACGGATTGTTCCACTATAACCGTCATTCATAATGCTATTGTAATCTTGGTCATGGCCATCTCCATATTGATCAGGAGCTCTCCATGTACTTCCCGCCACATAATAATGGGCATGCATACCTGCAAAATGGGCAGAGCCATTATCTGTTGTCCCTTGAAATAAACTCCTGACTGCTTTGGTGAATAAGGCAGAATCGTCTATTGTTGTTACGGCATTTGGATTTTCGTAGAGGTCTTCCAAATGGCCCTCACAGGAGAGAAGCAACATTCCTAGTGCTGCGACAACTACTGTTTTTCTTATCTTATGGTGTATCGTTTGCATAGTCATCGGTATTAAAAGTTGATTTTTAGGTTCATTCCATAACTCCTGGTAGATGGCAGTGATGAATGCTCAAAGGCCGTGCTGGTTGGGCCGCTACTATAGGTTGCCTCAGGATCTATATCTTCGGCAGCATTATAAAGAAATAGTAAATTTCTACCAACGGCCGATAATGTTGCAGATTGAATAAAGGTATTCTTTAGCATTTTTTTAGGCAGTTCAAAAGTTAACGCCACCTCTCTAAGTTTTACATTCGTAGCATCTAGAATGATGTCGGTTGCAATCTCATTCGAGAATATATCTGTAAATTGCTTTAGCATTGCACTTGTAGGTGAGTCATTTGCAAACCCTGTGTGTTCGTTGATGCCCTCCTCAACAATTCCATTTTCCCTACCGGCCAAACTACGGGCATCGGTTCCAAAAAAGAGTCTATATCCCCGTCCGTATGAATAATACTCTCCACCGACCTGTGCACTTATTAGCGAACTTAAAGTGAAGTTTTTAAAGCGTATCTTATTGCTGAAACCGCCATACCAATCAGGGTTTATATTCCCTAGGGCTATGCGATCTCCTCGTTTGGCGAGGCCGTCATTGCCAATTATTTTTCTTCCAAAATTATCCCTTAAAAAGTCATTGCCATAAATAGTACCAAATTCTTGGCCCGGCCTAGCTTCAACCGAGGCTGTCCAGAGAGATCCTAGTGAAATACTTTCCAAGCCTTCATTGAGTGTAACTACCTTAGAGTTGCTTTTAGTGAAATTAAATCCTAGATCCC
>JBFHGV010000651.1:0-2530 GCA_041582955.1 Arenibacter sp. | reverse complement strand
TAGCCATCAAAATAGAATATCTTTGTTGAAATTACGTTATCTTTAAGTATAGTAATATTATTAATGGATGGATTTTAATCCTAAAAAGAAAACTTCTAACCTTTTACTTTTAATAGCCTCTTTCGCTATTGTAAGTTTAATATTGTGGAACACCAACAGTTTTTTTAAGAAGTTTAAGGAAGAGGAGCGTCATAAAATGGAAATCTGGGCCACGGCACAGTCCGAATTTTTATCGCTTCCGGTAGATGCCGATCCTGGAAATCTGCATATAAAAATTTTTCAGAACAACACCTCCACCCCCATGATACTGGTAAACAAGGACAATACCATAAAGGTAAACAACATGCCGGGGGTCCAGAACATAGACACCGCCTTCCTTCAGGGAAAAATCAAAAAATTTAAGGAGGAAAATAAACCAATTTCCATTGAATACAAAGGAGAAAATTTAGCCACTTTATATTATGGAAATTCCGAGGTTCTCAACAAATTAAAATATTACCCCATTGCCCTATTACTGATAATCTTCTTATTTGGCGCTGTGATATATTTCCTGTTCAAAACCAATAAAACGGCTGAACAGAACAAATTATGGGCGGGGATGGCCAAGGAAACAGCCCATCAGATAGGGACTCCACTTTCTTCACTTTTGGGATGGAACCAATTGTTAAAAACAGAGGACATCAATCCGGAAATTACCATGGAGATTGAAAAGGATATAAGTCGATTGGAAACCATTACAGAGCGTTTCTCAAAAATAGGATCCCTACCCATACTCAAGGAATACGATATTGTTGAAGAAACCAAAAATGCCTTTGACTACCTCAAACTAAGGAGCTCCAAGCTGATTCATTTTTCCTTTGACTCAAAAGTAGCACACCTACCGGTACTCCTAAACAAGGCCTTGTACAATTGGACCATAGAAAACCTGGTTAAAAATGGCATTGATGCCATGAGGGGAAAAGGCAGTATTGCCATTGAAATTATACCAAGTGGGAATACCGTGCGCATCCTTGTATCCGACACGGGTACTGGCATACCCAAAAAAAATTTTCAGTCTATCTTCAATCCAGGTGTCACCACCAAAAAAAGAGGTTGGGGCTTAGGACTATCCTTGGTAAAAAGGATTGTTGAGGAATACCATAAAGGGAAAATAAAAGTTCTTTCCTCCACCAAAGAAGGGACTATTATGCAAATTACATTTAAAGTTAATAATTAATGCCATGGCAAAGGAAAAGTTAGTTGTAATAAAGGAGGCAGATTTAACCAACAATTGTCCCGAGTGTTTTAATCAGGAAATAAAATTGACCTTTTATCAGAGACATACCTACGGTTCACTCTATGATAGGACTACCAAGGATATTACCCATGAAATTAAATGCACAAAATGTAATTCTACCATCTATCCGGTTTCATGGACCGAGGATATAGAGCGTGTCTTTGACTATTACCAAAAAATGTTGGCCCCTGACCGCCCTGCCATAAGGTTCACCAGTTTATTTTATATTTTAAGCTTGCTGCTTATTGTTTTGGTGGCCGCCGGAGTCTATATTTTTCTGGAAGGTATTATTTAATATTAGCCCTAATCTTTTCGGCAATAGCCGTAAACTGCTCAGGAGAAAGTGCTACCTTGTGTTGGAAGGTTGCATCTTGCATACCGTTCAATGGAATTAAATGAACGTGCACATGGGGTACCTCCAAGCCTATTACCGTCATCCCCACCCTATTACAGGATATGGCCGCTTCTATAGCCAAACCCACTTTTCTGGCAAAGGCCATTAGCCCTTGATAGGTCTCCTCATCCAAGTCTAGGAGTCGGTCTACCTCCTTTTTGGGAACACAAAGTGTATGCCCCAAGGCATTGGGATTAATATCCAAAAAAGCATAAAAATCATCATCTTCCGCTATTTTGTAAGAGGGAATCTCCCCATTTATAATTTTTGTAAAGATTGTAGGCATAATTGTGAATTTTAAGTAACCAAAAGATACTATAAATATTTGTAAACGGCGACCCTATCTGCCTTATAACGGCATAATCAACCTAGGACAGGAACAGATAAACAATTGGCACACCACTAAATGTAAAAACCCCAATCGCCATATTCAATTGAGGTTTTTAGCTTATGGGAAAGCAGTATTATCGTGAAATTTCCAAAATTTCAAATTTCAATGTCCCATTGGGAACATTGATCTCTGCCGTATCACCTACTTGCTTACCTAAGAGTCCCTTTCCTATTGGAGAGCTAACAGAAATTTTAGCCGATTTTAGGTCAGCCTCACTTTCTGCCACCAAGGTATATTTCATCTCCATCCCATTATTCAAATTCTTGAGTTTCACGGTAGATAGCACCAAAACCTTGGAGGTATCCAACTGGGATTCATCTATCAATCTGGCATTGGCCAAGGTCTCTTCCATTTTGGAAATTTTCATCTCCAAAAGTCCCTGAGCCTCTTTGGCCGCATCATACTCTGCATTTTCAGACAAATCTCCCTTATCCCTCGCCTCGGCGATAGCTTCGGAAGCCTTGGGACG
>JBFHGV010000650.1:0-2530 GCA_041582955.1 Arenibacter sp. | reverse complement strand
ATCAGGGTAATCTCTTCCACGGTTTCCAAAACACCAATAACTATCATTAGGTAAAACAACCAAGAAATAGGGAAAAAGAACAAGGTTGCCAGAATAAACCCTGCCTGTAAGACCGCCGAGAATTTTGCCAAATAGGTATGGAAGGCGGTGGTCTTTCCATATTTTATCAATGCTATCAACATTTGTAAAAGATACGGAGCAAAAGCAATGAGGATCAATAAGAGGTTTTCCCTAATAAAGGTATTTTCAAAGACCCAAAGCCCAGCTAGGCCTATGGCAAAGGTAATCTGGTCTCCCATAGAGTCTAATTGAGATCCTCTGGCGCTGGTAATCTTAAATTTCCGGGCCAGATAGCCATCAATGGCATCGGTACTATAACTTATAAACAAAAACCAAGAAAACCATTGTCGTTCGCCCAACCACAGCAAGAACAGTAACAAGGGTACGGCCAAGATCCGGTAAAACGAAAACCAATCGGCGATGTTGTAACTCTTAAAAGTGAACATTATAATTTTACCCACTTAATATTGATGCAATAAGTGATCGACCTAAATATAGTGGAATGGGCTTGTTCTTAAAATGACGAAAATCATCCCTGAAAAACATGGGAGCTGACCTTTGTCATTTTGAATTAGGCCAACCTATACTATTTTTATTACAACATTAAAGAATCTAAAATGATGCCCTCCCTACCACCCAGAACAAATACGGATTTGCATTGTATTCACCGCATTAACTATATGCAAAGGGCTAGGCATATACTATATTAGGACAATGCCAAGGCAGGTTCATTAAGTTTTAGAGTTGATCTTTGAAATTATAAATTAACGTTTTGAGGCGCAGGATATCATCAATCCTAGCAAAGCAAAAGGATTAACCTGCCCTCAATACAAATTTCCATTACTTTGGCCAGCTTGGATAAGCCATCGTCCCTTATGTGATCATATCATAAGGACCATAGAATTAACGTAAATAGCACTACGATGAGCAAATCTAAACACACCCCCATAAAGATTAACTTAAACGGACTTATTCTACACGGAAAGCTGGCAATCATTGAAAATTCCCAAGGAATGGTCATTTTTTCCCACGGCAGCGGGAGCAGTCGGCTTAGTCCAAGAAACAACTTTGTTGCAGAGGTCCTTCAGGAAAAAAAATTATCTACTCTCTTGTTCGATCTATTGACGGAGGATGAGGATAAAACTTATGAAAACCGCTTTAACATAGACATGATTACCCTGCGCTTGATCGATGTTACCCACTGGGTACAGCAACATAAAAAATTAAAAAATCTCGCCCTCGGATATTTCGGGGCCAGCACCGGAGCTGCCTGTGCCTTGCGAGCCGCTGCTTTTTATGGTCAGGATATTAAGGCGGTAGTATCTAGAGGAGGACGGCCAGACCTTATTCTGGACGAATTGCACAAGGTAAGCTCCCCTACCCTCCTCATTGTAGGCGGTAGGGACCATGAGGTGGTTGAGATGAACGAAAAGGCCTATCAAAAATTAAATTGTATAAAAAAATTGGAAACTGTCGCCAAGGCCACCCATTTATTTGAGGAGCCTGGAAAACTAAAGGAAGTAGCTCGACTATCGGCCAATTGGTTTGCCAGATATTTAAAGCCCACATAGGAAAAAAGGACCAGGCCAACCCTTACAAATCAGCGCGCTCCGATAAGTTAAAACACCTAAAACTTACCTAGAATGACCTATGTCATTTAAGTTTTTCGTGAATCTAATTTTCTTTGTACTCCCCCTTGGACTATTCTCCCATTGGGCCAGGTTGATTTTCTAAATAGAAGCCAACGGCCAAGCCGTACCAATATATTTCGGGAATTAGATCCAATGGATAAATCACAAAAAGCAATAGGCCCATATTTAAGAATAAGGTAGGGCCCAATTTTATGGCACCGAACTAAACAAATGAAAACACTAAAGAAAATAGCGGTCCTGTTCTCCATAATCTGGGCAACCCTAGGGTATTCCCAAAGTATAAGCAGGTTATATGAAAGAGCTATCAAATCTGTAGTATTGATTAAAACATGGCAACCAGAAATCATTGGTAAGGGGCAAATGAAAAACATGGTATCCCTTCAGGGCATAGGATCTGGTTTTGTAGTATCCAAGGAAGGAAAAATAATGACGGCCTCCCATATTGTTGGCAGCGCCTCCCTGATACGGGTGGTCTTTTCGGACGGAGAGGAAGTTCCTGCCAAGGTCCTTTATTCCTATCCTATGGCCGATATAGCCCTTATAAAACTAACCGCACCCAAAAGCACTCCTTTGTCCGTTGTTACCATGGCCGATTCGGATAAAGTAAAAATTGGTGACCAGGTCTTTGTTATTAGCTCGCCTTTTGGATTGGGACACTCCCTATCCGTAGGTTATGTAAGTGGGAAACATTCCAAAAAACACATCTCTAGCGGACTGCGATACACGGAGTTTATACAGACCGATGCGGCGGTTAACGAAGGTAGTTCTGGCGGCCCCCTATTTAACATGAAAGGTGAGGTGGTTGGTATTGCCAGTTT
>JBFHGV010000649.1:0-2533 GCA_041582955.1 Arenibacter sp. | reverse complement strand
GTTGGGGGGAAAGGTTCCGATATATTGCTGCAATTCTTGATCGAAGCTATATTAATCAGCATAACAGGTGGACTACTGGGAGTAATCTTAGGGCTTGGTTCCACTGTTTTTATTGAGAAATTCTTACATTGGCCAACGAGTGTAGCGCTCTATTCAATTATAATATCATTTGCTGTTTGTGCCATCACAGGAATATTCTTTGGATGGTACCCGGCAAGAAAAGCGGCTGCATTGGATCCTATAACAGCTTTGAGATATGAATAAATTATACGTCAATGGTCTTGTCTAGAAAAAAAAACATCTACCCCCTATTACATCTTTTGGCATGGTTAATCTTGATCAGCATGCCCTATTTATTGACACAAGGCCAAGACCAAGATGCAAATGTTGTTCCTAAAACCCTCATTCATATCTGGGTCCCGCTATTTTTCTATGCGATTATTTTTTATTCCAATTATATCTATTTAATTGATAGGCTCTTATTTGATAAAAAAATTGTACTCTTTTTTTTCATCAATGCTACAATTATAGCTGTTTTTGTTTGGGCCAACCACGAACTAAAAGGATATCTTGGCGACATATTTATCCCAGACGACGATCCACCGAGCCGGCCTCCCAGAAAAATTTTCTGGTATATGAATTTTTTTGCATCCATAGTGCCCCTGGCATTTTCCAATGCACTGAAAACAACAGAAAGATGGATAAAGACCGAAGCAGAACGCAAGGAGGCGAAAATTGTTAAACTACAATCCGAGATCCAACATCTAAAATACCAATTACAGCCCCATTTCTTTTTCAATGCGCTGAACACTATTTATTCGCTGGTAGACATTCATCCGGAAAGTGCCAAGAAAACCATACATAGCTTGGGCAAACTCATGCGCTATCTGCTATACGATACCGAAACGGAAAAAGTTCCATTACAGAAGGAAATCGATTTTATGACCCAATATATAGAGCTAATGAAGCTGCGGTTTTCCGATAAAATTACCATATCCTATTCTTTCCCCCAGGTATCGAAAAATATTAGTGTGGTACCGTTACTATTTATTACCTTGGTAGAGAATGCTTTTAAACACGGTATTCCCGCGAGCAAGAAGGCTTCTTTGTCATTTAAAATGGAGATTATGGATACCTTTATAGTCTTTACCGCTGTAAATCCCAATTTGCCCAAAAACGATAGTGACAAGAGTGGTTCCGGTATAGGTTTGGATAACCTTGGAAAAAGGCTGCAATTGTTATATCCGAACCAACACAGCTTTAACTATAGCGTTAAGGACGAAACCTTTACCGCTGTATTAACTCTTGAAATCTAAAATTTATGAAATCCAATAAAGTAAGCTGTATAGTGGTGGATGATGAGCCTATGGCGCTGCAACTTATAGAGTCCTATGCCCTAAAAACTCCTTTTCTAGATCTAAAGGCCAAATGCGATAGTGCGATAGAAGCTCTGGCCTATTTGGAAAACGAACCGGTAGATTTAATTTTTTTGGATATTCAAATGCCCGACCTTACTGGAATTGGTTTATCCAAGCTTATTCCCAAAAGTACCAGGGTAGTATTCACAACCGCCTTTAGCGAGTATGCGCTGGAAGGATTTAAAGTGGAGGCCTTGGACTATTTGCTAAAACCATTCAACTACGAGGAGTTCCTAAGAGCGGCCACCAAGGCCAAAGAGTGGTTTTCCCTTGTTAAAGGGGGGCTACCGGAAGCGGGTGTAAAAGACAAAAAGTTCCTGTTCGTTAAATCGGAATACAAGCAATTGAAGATTAACCTTGATGAGGTGCTCTATTTTGAAGGCTTAAAAGATTATATAAAAATATGGCTAAAAAATCGGTCTAAGCCCATTTTAACCTTAATGAGTCTCAAGAGCTTGGAGGAAGAACTGCCCAAGGATAAATTTATGCGCATACATCGCTCCTTTATTGTTTCCTTAAATGCCATTGACGTTGTAGAACGCAGTCAGATCATTATTAACGACCAACGCATTACTGTTTCGGAGAACTATAAACCAGATTTTCTAGACTATATTTCCCGCAATAGCTTGGAATAACAATTCGCCCCCAGGGTTTTCTATCCTGAGGGCGATTTTCAAATTTATACATTAACCAAAAAGCTATTCCTCTATAATGCCGACCACCTCATAGGCCCTGGTCCCATTAAATTGAATCCTTTCATAAAGCACGTCGTTGGATTCGTACAATAGGTCCCCATCAATCTCTACCTTTTCGGCATTGTCCGGCAATTCATAGACAACGGTACCCACTTCAGGATACACTACTTCATATTGGTCCCCTGCCCTTAGGTAGAAGATTCCATCAAACCAGAAGTAGTTTCTTCCCGCATAAACAACTGTCCTATACCCCGTGGGAAGGACCTTGATGCGCAATCCAGGTCTTGGAGCAACTTTAATATAACGCCCGCCATAATACCTGTAAAACCTATTATTTACGTAGTGGTACCTTACCCCCCTATCACTAACCACCACCTTATTCCTTGGTAGGGTCCTTACAGTGACCACCTTTGTTTTAGG
>JBFHGV010000648.1:0-2537 GCA_041582955.1 Arenibacter sp. | reverse complement strand
ATATGCTGAAAACCTGCTCAGGTATTGGGTATAAGGTATTATTGCTTCGGTCTCCGCACCATAAAAATTATTGTACCAAACACTGATCAGCGCCAAAACTACCGGGATATTTTCAGAAAAACTGGCAGTCTTAAAGTGTTCATCCATTTCATTGGCACCGGCCAACATGGCATCAAAATTCTTGTACCCTACGGCCAAGGCAATAGAAAGTCCCACGGCACTCCATAGGGAAAATCTACCTCCCACCCAGTCCCACATAGGGAATACGTTGTCCGAATCTATACCAAATTCAGCTATTTTATCAGTATTGGTAGACACAGCGGCAAAATGCTTGGCTACGTCCTGTTGGGACGCATTTTTTAAAAACCATTTCTTAATGGTCATGGCATTGCTCAAGGTCTCTTGGGTTGTAAAAGTCTTGGACACCACCACAAACAAGGTAGTTTCCGGATTTAAGCCTTTTAGGGTTTCATAAACATGGTCCCCATCTACATTGCTTACGAAATGCATTTTTAAATGGTTCCCATAAAATTTTAAGGCTTCGGCGACCATGGCAGGCCCTAGGTCCGAACCACCAATACCTATATTTACCACATCGGTAAACGCTTTTCCCGTATATCCTTTTTTGCTGCCGGAAATTATCGCCTCGGTAAAGGCTTTGATCTTGCGTTTCACCTTATATACTTCTGGAACAATATTGGCCCCATCAACCTTAATAACATCCGATTCCTTAGCCCTTAAGGCTGTATGAAGAACTGCCCTTCCCTCTGTTTTATTAATAAGATCACCGTTAAACTGCTTTTGAATGGCATCCTTTAACCCCACTTCATTGGCCAATTCTACCAACAGACCTAAGGTCTCTGGTGTAATTCTATTTTTAGAAAAATCTACCAGAAAATCGTTCCAATGTATGCTATGCTGTTTTGCCCTATTGGCATCTTGGGCAAATAATTCCTTTAAGGAGGTGTTATAGTTTTCCTCAAAATGCAAGGCAAGTTTTTTCCAAGCTTGGGTCGTAGTTGGGTTGGTATTTTGTAATGCCATTATATCAATTAAGTGTTAATAAGTCCTCTTCGGGAAAATCAGTGAATTCTATACAGTCCAATTGTACTTTTGTAGGTGCTATATGATCTAGGAACTTAGCTTTAAGACTATCTGCAATAGGTTCTGCCGCAGGCAACTTTTCCCTTAGGGGGTCTACCTGCACTCCGTTCTTCCAAAAACGGTAACACACGTGTGGTCCTCCCGTATTACCGGTCATGCCAATCCAGCCTATTACATCTCCCTGTTTTACAAAATCACCTTTCTTCACATTCTGGTCTTTCATGTGAAGATATTGGGTACTATAGGTAGAATTGTGTTTTATTTTTACGTATTTCCCATTGCCGCCCCTTCTTGTGGACTCCACTACCGTTCCATTGGCCGTGGCCAATATTGGAGTACCAATGGGAGCCGCGTAGTCTGTTCCCCTGTGGGGCTTAAGCTTGTATCCGTAATACGCTATCCTTCTCTTTAGATTGTAGCGTGATGAAATTCTGCTGAACTGCACTGGCATACGCAAAAACGCCCTTCTTAGGTTATTTGCAGCTTCATCGTAATAATCCACTATACCTTTTGTGGAATCTGACATAAAATTAAAGGCATAAAACGGCTCCTTATTGTGCTCAAAATAAGCAGCTTTAATTCCCCCAATACCAGCATATATGGTATCGTTAATATATTTTTCCTTATAAATCACCTTAAACCTATCCCCTTTCTGAAGTCGGTTAAAATCTATGGTCCATGCATAGATATCGGCCATACTATTGGTAACATTATAATCTATACCCTGATCCAATATAGCCTCTGACAGAGATGATTCTATTGTCCCTGAGACCTCTCTCTCCACATATTTTACCGCTTTGCTGTTCTTATAGGCCACCACACTGTCCCTGAAGTCGATTACCGTATAATTAATGGGATCATTTTCATATATAAAGACCTTAGCATCCTGTACAGTGTCTCTGGACTTTAGAATAAGATAAGGTTTCCCTACCACTATTTTCCGAACATCAAAGGTATCCCTATACTGCTCGGAAACTTTGGCTATTTTAGGATAATCTACCCTATTCCTAAGCATTAGCTCCCCAAAGCTGTCTCCATTTTTAACGGTATCCCTGAGCACTTCAAAATCATCCAGATTAAATCCGAACTGTTTTACCACTACAGGTTTTTCTATGGTTATCACCTCCGCCAAATCATCCTTATTAGGCTTCTCATCCTTACAGGCAGCGATAAAAACCAAACTTAATACTAGGCCCCAATATTTTCGCATTCTACTTCTAAACTTTTTCCGGGTTAAAGATATGGTCTACCCATTGCTTACCCCAATTATTTAACTCTTCTTTCGTATACAGTTCCGGGAAAAATACAACTTTTTGGAAACTAGGAGGCAAATACTCCTTCCAATTGGTTCCTCCCGTGGCATCAATTTGCTCGTTATCCTTGGTAAGATAACGGTATGCCGACCCCATATGCATCAATGGCCAATTTATGTT
>JBFHGV010000647.1:0-2541 GCA_041582955.1 Arenibacter sp. | reverse complement strand
CTTCCTTTGAGATTCCCCTGTCTGATGAGCTGTTAACGGTTAAGACTAAGGTAGACTACCTTGGGGGGCAGTTTAAAAACGGCCCGGTGAGCAATGAATCCAATTTGCCAGCAATAGACTATGCTTACTTACAGGCGGGACTAAATCCCAATATTAGTATTTTAAGGGATAATCTAACCCTTAATCTAGGGGTGAATTTGGTCTATGGCATGGATCTGGAGAATAGTGAGGGCAACTTCTATATTTATCCGGAGGTTACGGCATCCTATCGCTTGTTAGATGAAGTGGCCATTGCCTACGGGGGTATTGAAGGGGAGTTGAAACAAAATTCGTTCTACGGTTTTGTAGAGGAGAACCCGTACGTGTCACCTACTTTGGATCTCCAACCTACAGATCAGCAATACGACGCTTACATTGGATTAAAAGGGCAATTGCTGCCTAATCTAAGCTACAATGTTAAAGGATCTTATAAGGCCGAAAATAGAAAACCACTCTTTATGCTTAATCCGGAAAACACCACAAGAGACGATGAAAAAGGATATTACTACGGGAATAGTTTCCAGGTTTTTTACGATGACGTAAAAACCTTGGGTGTTTTTGGCGAAATTAATATAGACATAAACCGAAATTTCAGTTTGGGGGTTAATGCCCAGGTGTATGATTACGATACCGAAACCGACAACCCGGCTTGGAATTTACCGGGACTTACAGCTTCTACCTTTTTGGATTATCAAATTGGGGAGCAATGGTTTATGGGCGCTAATCTGTTTTATGTAGGCGAACGAGATGATTTGGAAACAATTGCTTCCCCAGGGACCTTAGCGGAAGATTTTACAATGACCCCAGTGACCTTAAAGAGTTATTTTGATGCCAATGCACATATAGGTTACCGGTTTAACGATCAATTATCTGTTTTTGCAAGGGCCAATAATATAGCCAACCAGAATTATATGAAATGGAATAATTATAGGGTACAGGGCTTTCAGGTTTTGGCCGGGGCTACCTATAAATTTGATCTGTAAGGGGGGCATATACTAAGAATGGTGCGGGGTTCCAAATGGGCAAGCTTTAGTAGGGCAGGGGCTGTATAGACCATACTTCATTTGGTTAGGTTTTACACTATTGTTGGCTTTACAGAATGCCTATAGGTTTACAGGCCCTACTTTGGGATTGGATCTTTGTTGTGTTATCCTAATGGTATAATTCTGTATTTTAGGGGTTTAAAATCCTTCAAATGGTTTCAATGTATACCATTAGGCATATATTATATTTTATCTGCTTGGGCTGCCCCATGATAAGTGTATCCCAAAATCTGGTTGAAAACCCTAGTTTTGAGTCATTTTTGGAATGTCCCGCTCAGTTGGGGAATTTAGGGGAAGACCTAACCTATTGGTCCACACCTACCATGGGGACTACGGATTATTTTAATACCTGTAGCCTTTCTATGGGAGTACCCCAGAATTTTATGGGAAAACAGGGCTCAAAATTTGGCGAAGGCTATGTGGGATTTTATATGTACGCCCCAGCGGATTATAGGGAATATGTTCAGGGCCAGCTTAAATGGCCATTGGAAAAGGATCTTAGTTATACCCTGTCTTTTTACATAAGCCTAGCGGAGAATTCTGATTATGCCATACGGGATTTTGATGTGTTGCTTTCGGCAAAACCCCTGGACTTAAAAATAAAAAAGGCACTTACCAAATATCAACTTTCCAAGGTAAAGGAGAATGGCGTTACCTACATCCCCATAGAAGGGGAAGGCTTTAGAACCAATGAAAACGCTTGGGTCAAGATTTCAACCACCTTTATAGCCAAAGGAGGTGAGGAATTTATAACCATAGGCAATTTTAAGAATAACGCAGCTACCAGACGACAAAAATTAGATAAGGAAAGCAACATAAAAGGAGCTTACTACTTTTTGGATATGGTATATGTTGGGGAAGGCGCTCAAACTTTTTCTTTGAATGAAATCCACGTTTTTGAGAATGTCCTCTTTAATTTTGATGAATTTTATATAGATAGTAAAGGTTTAAGGGAGATAGCACGTGTATATAAATACCTGAAATTGGACAGTAATTTGAAGATTGAGATCAATGGTTATACAGACGGTTTGGGAACAACCACATATAATAAAAATCTTTCCGTAAAAAGGGCAAAAGCGGTTGCAGAGCATCTCATAAAATTGGGATTGCCCAAAGATAGGGTACTATATAAAGGTTATGCAGATATGTTGCCTATTGCCAACAATAAGGAAGCATCGGGAAGGGCCCAAAACAGGCGTGTGGAGTTTGTTATTTCCAAAATACAAATAAAATGATCTAGTTGATAATATTGTATATCAAGAAAAAAATGTTGAATTTAAATACTTGTGTTTCAAACTTTTGGAGTTATATTTGATATATAATCATTAATTAAATTTTAGTAATGGGTAAAGGAACAGTAAAATTTTTCAACGATGCCAAAGGATTTGGATTCATCATCGAAGAAGGTTCAGAGAAAGAACATTTTGTACACATCTCTGGTTTAATCGACGAAATTCGT
>JBFHGV010000646.1:0-2555 GCA_041582955.1 Arenibacter sp. | reverse complement strand
TTTAGGGTAGCAATAATTTGACCTATGCCGTGATCAATTTCCTCAACCACATCGCCATAAATACCCCTTTTACTTTTGCCCAAAAAGTCCTCCGAGGCAAATAGGGGTATGTGGGGTAGATTGTGTGCCAAGTAAACGAAGAAAGGATTGTCCTTATTTTTTTTGATGAAAGAAATGGTTTCCTCCGCATATCTTTTGGTAATGGTATTTTGATTGGCGGGCCTTTCTATTATTTCCGTATTCCTCATCAGGGGAACATTAAAATTTTCTGTAGGTAAATTTCCTCTAGCCTCCTTAAATTTTGTTCGGTCGCCCACAAAATCCATGTCGTTGGAGTAGGGGATGCCAAAATAATAATCAAAACCATTGTTGGTAGGTAGGTATTCTTCTTTGTGCCCAAGGTGCCATTTGCCAACACATGCCGTACTATAGCCTACTTTTTTTAATTGTTCTGCCAAGGTTATTTCCGAGCTTGGCAAGCCATATTTGGAATTTGGGAACAGTACCCTTTTTATATCACTGGCCATACCATTTCTTACAGGTAGGCGTCCTGTTAACAAGGCTGCCCTACTGGGCGTACATACACTGGCCCCAACATAAAAATTAGTCCACTTTTGACCTTCAGCTGCCATCTGGTCCAGATTTGGTGTTTTTATGGTAGGGTGACCATAAGTTCCTAGGTCCCCATAACCCAGATCATCGGCAAAAATGATAATGAAATTAGGGGAATTACCTAAGCTTTCCTGGCTGTAGCCAATGCTGCAATAAGAAAATAATAGTGCTAGAGTGAATAAGGTTTTAAAATTTATGCCTGTTTTAAGCCAATGTTTGATCATTCTTTTTGGTTATTGTTATTTCGGATTTGAAGATAACAAAAAACAATCATTTAAGAAGTTTTAAATGTCAAAGGGATACCTCTATTTTAAATTTAAATTGAAGGTACCCCTTGACCTTTAATTGTATACCACCGCAATTCTTGCCAATTGCCCTACAATTTTGATGGAATCTTTCATGGATAATTTAGAACCATCCGCATGGATCCAACGTTTTAAGGGTTGTTCACATATCATATTTGTGGCTTCTTTTTTACCGTAATGCTTGCGCATGCGCATAAATATTTCAACATCGAACAGCCATTTGGTAACGAACTTCTTTTTAAACATGGTGGAGGCAATTTCCCTGTTCATAACCTTGGCCCCACATTGGGTATCCTTAAAGGGCATTCCAAGGATTTTTTGGATAATTAAATTTATGGTTTTACTAATAACCTTCCTTGCAGATTCTTTGGTAATATCAGCCCCCATTCTGCTTATACGGGAGCCGCTAATAATTTTAAAATTAGAGGTTTCAATGGTTTTTACCAAGTCGTCAAAATCCCTAAAATCTGTGGAAAGATCGGCGTCAAGATACCCTATATAATCAAACTGCTCATCCTGCATTAGAAATTGAATTCCTTGCCGCACCGCTTCAGCTTTTCCACCATTTTTTTCGCAATTATAGATACTTATATTGGACTCGTTACCTTTCCTAAGTTCTTCCAATACTTCTAAGGTGTTGTCTGTACTTCCATCGTTTACAAAACACAATTGATAGCCAAGGTTTTGGTAGGCAAAATTTCGAAATTCGTCACTGGATAACCTATCCTGTTCATTGTAGCAGGGAATAACTACGCCAACACAATTTTTCTGTAGCATACGTGTACTCGGGGAATGTTGGGTTGCTGTTGGTAATTTGGGACTGCCGATTATACGTTTGATACGGGCCGTCATTTCATCCAAACTTACAGGCTTTTTCATATAATCGTCTATACCAAGAGTAAAGCCGTTTAATATAATAGATTCATCGGTATTTCCGGACATAACCAGGATAGGGGTTTTGGAATCCTTGTAAAACCGAATGTGTTTAACCACTTCCATTCCGGACATGTCGGGCATGTTCATATCTACCAAAACAAGATCTGGTTGGAAGGTATCATATAGTTCTATTCCGCTAGCACCGCCATTGGCCGTTTGTACATCATAGCCCAGTTGGGTTAATCTTTTTTCTACAGATAAGAGAATTAGTTGTTGATCGTCTATTGCTAAAATTTTCATAGGTTAAGTTTTAGGTTATTATATTTTAAAAAGACTGGTTTGTTGTGATTGTTGTAGCAAATGTAGCAAGATGCTGACCTTCAATTTCAGGTTTCAAAGTTCAATGGCGGTTTTCTGTAGGTGAATGGTTTTTTTGATGCGATAGCTGATAGATAGCCTCTTATACAATAATACTATCTTTAATTTGTTATTAATTTGTTATAACCCTCCAATGAAAAACACCAATAGCGTACTGGTCTTGGCCTTGTTTTTTGGCATTGCATTTCACGGTTCCAGCATCTTTTTTACGTTGGAAACTACTTATGATGCCCTGATCCACTTATTTTTTGCCGATCATTACGCAGGTAGTTGGTTTGAACCTTGGGATTATAGATGGTATACGGGGTTCACAGTGCAGGGCTATCCACCTTTGGTACATCAGTCTATTGCCCTGCTGTCTTATGTAGGGGGACTAAAATTTGG
>JBFHGV010000645.1:0-2557 GCA_041582955.1 Arenibacter sp. | reverse complement strand
TATTGCTGTTTTAAAAAAAAACGTATCAACTGAAGCATCCTCCCACCAGCGGCAGTGGTGCCGGGTTCTGGCCAATTGCAGCCAATAATCAATACTTTTTTATCTATTATGGCCATTGCTTTTTCTACATGCGTTGGGCAAATTTCTGGGATATTTTGGAACGTAACTTACGTTCATAATCCTCTTCTAACCACTCCTTGTAATTTTTGGTATTGTTCATTATGCAGTACGAATATTGACGGACCCTGTATGCTATTTCCTCCTTTAGCTTTTTTGCCAAAATACGGGCATCAAAAACATCTTCGCTGTTCTCCACACAGATAGTGGCATGTTGTTCTATACTCTTTTCCAAAACGGTTTTGGACTTTAAGCCTTGGGCGAAAACCTTTTTATATTCTGCCTTGATATCGAATTCTATATTTTTGGATTTACTGAACAAAGCCCTTAATTCCGATGGCATTTCGTAAACAAAGTCTCTTTCAATTTCTTCGTCATTTTTTATATTCTCCAAATAGAAATCCGGAAAATGAAAAATTTCCTGCCAATCTATAGGCGCATCCCAAAGTCCAAATCGCGCCACATTGTTGCCCAGGTCTACCACCGTAAACTCATTTTTGTTCGGCAATATCCTAGATCCCCTTCCTATCATTTGAAAATAAAGGGTAAGGGATTTGGTGGCACGGTTAAGTATAATGGTTTCTACGGTAGGTTCATCAAAACCTGTGGTCAATATACTTACCGATGTAAGAATAGCATCAGGGGTTTTGGAGAACCATTCCAAAATTTCCTTTCTTTCCGATGCACTGTTCTTATTATCCAAGTGCCTAATATTGTACCCAGCCTTTCTAAAGGTGTCCCGTACATATATTGAGGTGTTTATTCCGTTATTAAAGATCAGCGTTTTGGTGCCCTTGGCTATTTCTTCATATGCACTAACCAACTTGGAGAGCATACTTTGATTTCCATAGAGCTCATCAGAAGACTTTACGGTGTAATCACCGCTAATACCCAATTTTAAACTTTTTAAGCTAACATCATAGCTATACATATTGGCCTTGGCCAAAAAATTCTTGCTTATGAGCGACGATATAGATTCCCCAACAATCAATTTTTGATAATTGTCCTTCATGGGGAGCTTAATATTGGAACTTAAGGGAGTGGCCGTAACCCCAAGGATTATCGAATTCTTAAAATACTTGAAGAGCTTCCTAAAGGAATTATAATGTGCCTCATCTATAATGACCAGACCAATGTCATTTATCTTGACCTTATCATCCTGAAGCCTATTGTTGAGTGTTTCTACCATGGCCACAAAGCACATATAATCGTCCTGATCACTCAACTCCTTTACCTCACTGTTTATTATTTTGTTCTTTACACCAAATCCTCTCAACATTCGTGAGGTCTGACTGCTTAATTCAATCCTATGGGTCAGAACAACTACCTTCTTTTTGGTTTTGTTGATATACCGTTTGGCAATTTCTGAGAAAACAACAGTCTTCCCACCACCGGTAGGCAATTGATACAATAGGTTTAAATCGTCCGGAGATTCTTCCAAACACTTAAAAATAGTGTTCAGATCTTCTTCTTGATAATCGTATAGGTTTTTTTCCTTGGTTTCTTTAGGTAGCTCCAAATTGGATAAATAATTTTAAATTAATAACAATCAAACCTTACTAAATTAAGTGTTTTTTGTGCTCGAATGAAATTTAATGTGGAAAACATACAGCCTGATTCCTCTTAAAAACTAAGCAAATAGTTCTGATTTAAGAAGAATAAAGAGCCCCATGCTACAAATATGGGCTATAACATACCTTGTGGCATAAATAAACCCAGATGCTATTTTTACCTAACCCTAGCACTGCAATACCTATTTGCTATCTATTAATCAATTATATCCAAGGATTTGGAGAAGTCCTCCTGATTGGGCCAGTGGTGTTCGTTGGTAAAGAGGTAACAGCCAACGATTCGCTCCCTAAAATCACCCAACAAACCGTTTACGGCAATATGCTGCACCAATTCTCGAAAGGAATTGGCCATGCTCTTGTAAAAGGCATCCGGGACTTTCTTTTCTGCAGAAAAAGACTGTGCTATTTCCAAGTTGAACAACATAATATCCGCTACCAAATGTGGTGCTACCCCTAATTTTGCAAAATGCTTGATATACTTTTGAGCAACAGAACGTCTTGCCTTGGGCCTTTTTCTCTTAAGGGGGAAGTATTCATTGGATATTTTTATTTTGGCCTCCTGCACCAATTTGTCCTCCTTGGGGTTGAAAACAAAATCATAGTATTCCTTCACCACCGGAAATCTGTTATAAAGATCCATAAGTTGCGTCTCCAACTCTTCTTTATCCAATTCGGACAAGTATTTTACCAATGCTCTTTTGCTCATATCATCTACTACTTCGGCCCTCAAATAGAGGAATACCCCAATCTGTTTTAATCTCTAAGACACTGCAAGATGGCAAAATATTATTTATAAGCTGGAATTCCATGTTCAATATCTTAAACTTCTCATAAATTATGTATAAGTATTCTTACTTCCCTTGGAAAAG
>JBFHGV010000644.1:0-2573 GCA_041582955.1 Arenibacter sp. | reverse complement strand
GTATAAGCTTTAATAGGTCAATAGATAATTCCAATGTTGTTCGTTTTACTGCAAAGATCTTATTCTATTTTCAATTCACACACAACTTTTGAGATTGATCCTTGATCTTGGCGTTGAATGATTCTGCCGAAGCCAGAAAAGATCAATAGGTCGTTCAATAAAAAAATGCCAACCCCTACTTAGAAGGGCTGGCATTCTAAAAATACTACTATAAGCGTACGTCTACCACTATCGGGAAATGGTCCGAAATATATTTATCGCCCCTTTGACCATCTATAGTATGGTGTTTCAAAATAGTCATGTTTCCGCTACTGAAAATATAATCTATTCGTTCCCTTTCTTGATCGGGCTCTAACATAAACCCATTAAAAGTATAAGAAGGGCCAAAAACCCTTTTTGCCAGGGATTTGGTGTCCAAAACCTTTAATTTTTCTCCTTTCTGATTTATTAGTTCTGAATAGGCTTCGGCCGAAGGCGGAAAGTTAAAGTCCCCACTAATTAAAAATAATTCCGTTTTAGCTATTTTCTGAATCATTGTCTTTAAAAGCTTTGCACTTTCCAATCGAGCAAGCACTCCTTTATGATCAAAATGCGCATTAAAAAAGTAAAACTCCTTATTAGTGTTCAGATGCCTTAATTTTACCCAGGTAACAATCCGGGGCAAGGCCGCATCCCATCCTTTCGAATTAACCTTTAATGGTGTTTCGGATAACCAGAACGTACCATTGTCCAAAAGTTCAAAAGATTTTTTCCTATAAAAAACAGGACAAAATTCGCCCTCATTACCGCCATTTCTACCAACACCAACATAATCGAAATCCGGTAGCCTTTGGGCCATGTCATTCAGTTGACTTTTTATAACTTCCTGCGCTCCAAAAACATCTACATCAAAAAAATCAATACACGCACTTAACCAATCGCGCCTATTTTTCCATATGTTAATACCGTCATCCGGACTTGCATAACGGATATTAAAGGTCATTGCTTTTATATCGGATTCATTCTGCGCATTCACAGCAAATGAACCAACCATAAAGAACAGAACCAAAAGTCTTTTAATCATCTTCTTTTCCATTTTACTATTTCGATTATTCCCAACCTGGGTTCTGTGTTAAATTTGGGTTCAGCTGTAGTTCAACCCTAGGGATGGGATATAGGTAGTCTCTTTCTTCATTGAAAGACCTCTCATTAAAGTCCGGTTGAGGATTAACCAAGTTATTCTCATCAAAAAACATATCCGAACCAATTTTGATATATTGAACTCCTGTCATTTGCCCAGAAGGCTCATCCCCTTCAAATAATACAATATCAATGTTTCCATCAGAATCCATATCGTACTCGCCTACCCCTGGAAAAAACAATCCCCTTAGTGGCTGGGTCAATGTCTGACCCGACTTCCATCGAACTATATCGTTCCACCTATGATTTTCCATATAAAGTTCAATTCTCCGTTCTCTTCTAATTTCCAGAACTACCCCCTTGTTGGCCCCATTAACTGTAGGATATTGACCCTCCAAATATGGATCTGGGTTACTGTTCGCATCGCTCATATCCAACGAAGGCATGCCTACTCTGGTCCTTAACAATTGAATGGACTTGTCCAAATCAGCCTGTTCAAGGGTCCCTAATTCTGCCTTAGCCTCCGCATAATTCAATAACACCTCACCAAATCTAAAAAGTGGCAAATCCCCTATGGACTCGTCATATGTATCGTAAACCGGTTCCGTTACATATTTTATTAACTGGTACCCAGTCATGGTTGCCCCTAAATTAGGTACCAATTCCATGCTTTCTCCTTTTCGTGTGTATCCTGGAGTGCGGATGGTCTGCGCCAATCTTGGATCTCGATCAAGAACCTCCTCCGTGAAAAATAATTGATCATATCCCGCTCTGTCAGTAAACCTTGACCCATCGTTCATCAAATAACTATTTACCAAATCCTTGGGCATTCCAGGCCTTCCGTAGGAAGAGGTTGTGGTGTAGTAATTAACATTATGATCCACGGCCAAAGCTTGTGTGAACTGCCTGCTTAAGATAAGTTCAGCTGTCTGGGCATCATGCGAATTGAACAAGTTCATATAATCCTTTTCAATGCTTCCCGTACTATATATGCTATAAGGAGAATTATCTATTAATTCCATGGAAGCTTGCACAGAGGCGTTAAGGTATGTTTCATATCCCGAAATATCCCGATACTTCTCATAAGTCCCCTCATACAGCCCTACTCTAGACTTTAAGGCAAGTGCACTGTACTTGGTAATGCGATAAGCTTGGACCTCTTCGTTCAACCTGCTTATGGCAATGTCCAAATCTTCCAAGATCTTATCGGCAATGAACTGTCTACTTTCTCTAGGAGCTTGAAGACTTTCAAGGTCATCTGCCTCAATAGTAAAGTCATAGTAGGGGACTTCACCAAACCTCTTTAGTTTTTCAAAATAGAAATAGGCCCTAAAAAAATGGGCAACTCCACTATAATGTAATTTAGCAGCTTCATCTTCACATTTCTCATAATTTTCAAGAAAGTAATTAATATCCCTAAGGTATTCCCAATCCCATCCACCTCCAGTGGTCGG
>JBFHGV010000643.1:0-2577 GCA_041582955.1 Arenibacter sp. | reverse complement strand
TCGTTAGCGCTCAATTCATGAAATAAGAGTGGGTAATTGGTCCAGGAATCCCCTAATTTTAACAATAGTGTAATAGCTTCCTTAATCCCTTTAGGACCATAAATATGAAGTTCGGTCTGTCGTCCCAACAAACGAAAAGTAGATATTAACCCGGGCAGACCAAAAAAATGATCCCCGTGCAAATGCGATATAAAAATATGATTGATCCTAGAAAACTTAATCTTGCTTTTCCGTAACTGCACTTGGGTACCCTCTCCGCAGTCTATCAAAAACAAATGATTTTTAATTTCCAATACCTGGGCTGTAGGGTTATTGAATGATCTAGGTGTTGCGGCATAACAACCCAATACGGTTAGTTTCATAAATAGATAATATTGACAATGGAAATAAAAAAATGGAAAAGCATGCTTTGTTTATTCTAATGGCTAGCTGCTATATGAACAATATACAGGTTATTTAACACAATAAAAAAGAACCACAGTAAGGCCTAAAATTTTCCTTATCACAAAAATTTCCTTCAGGCAAGCAGCAACAACTATGGCCTCCACAAATTTATATCCCATGAAACAAGCCCACTGCAGGTATGTACCTACCACATGAGAATCTTTATATTCCCAAATCCCTCTCTATCTCCTCCATTTCAACTATATCCTTTGCCTCTTGTATTGTAGGCACCACACAAATAGTTTCCGGCACATCGGCATAAGAAACCTTATTGGTTACCAATACAAACGATTTGTTGGCCTTACGGTGCGCATCAGAAAGCTGCAAAAATTCCAATATATCGTCCGAAGTGAGTTTTGTAAAAGAAAAAAGATTTAGAATTATATGATCTTTTTCTATTTTAGGATATACTTCTTTTAGATTGGAAATAAATTTCTCCAATGAAATATTTTCCTGTAGCACAATGGTTACATTCCCTTCTTTGTCCAAAATCATAAGCTCGTTATTTAATTTTTGATGCCAATAAATAAATCACCGCCATACGTACGGCGACCCCATTCTCTACTTGGTTCAAAATAATGGATTGTTTGGAATCGGCCACGTCACTGGTGATCTCCACCCCCCTATTGATTGGCCCTGGGTGCATGATCACTATCTCCTTATCCAAACTGTTCAACAGGGCCTTATTTACCCCAAACTGCTGTGTGTACTCCCTGGTCGTTGGAAAATAACTAATATCCAGGCGTTCATTCTGAATACGTAGCATATTGGCTACATCGCACCAATTTAAAGCCTTTTTCAAGTTGGTCTCTACACCAACACCAAGTGATTCTATATATTTTGGCAATAAGGTTTTTGGTCCACATACCTTAACATTGGCGCCCTGTAATTTTAGGGCAAAAATATTGGACAGGGCAACCCTTGAATGAAGGATATCCCCCACGATTACCACGTTTTTACCAGCTACATCTCCCAGTTTCTCCCTTATGGAGTACGAATCCAGCAAGGCTTGGGTAGGATGTTCATGCGCCCCATCACCAGCATTTACAATAGCCGCCTTTACGTGTTTGGAAAGGAATATCCCGGCTCCGGGATTAGGGTGGCGCATAACCACCATATCTACTTTCATAGAAAGTATATTGTTTACCGTATCAATAAGGGTTTCCCCTTTCTTTACCGATGACTGCCCTGCAGAAAAGTTAATTACATCTGCCGACAATCTTTTTTCAGCCAATTCAAATGACAGCCTGGTACGTGTACTATTTTCAAAAAAGATGTTTGCGATGGTAATATCACGTAAAGAAGGTACCTTTTTGATGGATCGGTTGATTACCTCCTTAAAATGATCTGCAGTTTCAAAAATGAGCTCAATATCCGACTCATTCAGATACTTTATCCCCAACAAGTGATTTACACTTAATTCGCCCATGCGCTATGTCTTTACTAAATATATAACATCCTCCCCATCGTTCTCCTCCCACATTACCTTTACTTTTTCTCCATTAATGGCATCAACCTGTCTCCCCCTATAGTTGGGCTGTATGGGCAAATGCCTACTAAAGCGACGATCAATCAAGGTCAACAGCTCAATCTCCATTGGTCGCCCAAAAGACTGAATAGCCGTTAATGCAGCCCTAATACTTCTTCCCGTATACAATACGTCGTCTATAAAAACAACCTTCTTGTCCTCTACCAAAAAATCGATCTTGGTTTTATTGGCCTCCAAGGTTTTTTCCCCTCTCCTAAAATCGTCCCTATAGAATGTAATATCCAAAAACCCTAGATTTATATCCTTTACATTGTATTCCTCGCCCAAAATTTTGGCCAGGCGCGATGCCAAAAATATTCCTCTTGGCTGAATTCCAATGAGGACGGTATTTTTAAAATCCAGATGATTTTCTAATAATTGACAAGCCAGGCGATGCAGGATAATATTGATTTCTTTGGAAGAAAGTAATACTTTTTGACTCATAGATTAATTTGGCCCATGCTTTTGAATTACAAAAGTAGGGATTTCTATTTAATAATAATGCGATAAATACAAAAGACCGGTTTAAACTGCTTGCCCTACAGCATGTCAGGATTGCAAATCATTGAAACAGAACCACTCACAAGATGTGCAACTTTCCCGGG
>JBFHGV010000642.1:0-2591 GCA_041582955.1 Arenibacter sp. | reverse complement strand
GTTCCTTAGAGCCTCGGTTATAAAAAATGGTCTGGCCCATACTTTATTATATTCGGCAGAACCAACAACCTACTTTCTATTAAATTGGGCACTACACCGCCTAAGGCTTTATAGGAGGATTGTTAAGTAGCCGGTCAAAACCTTCCAGTACCGTAGCCAATAGTATAATAAGCGTACACCCAAAAGCATTTAACCATAGATAGGACATCCAATCATAACTCCATCCAATTATTACAATACACTGGGTAATCAGGGCAGCAACAAATACAGCATTTCCCTTTATATATTTAAAGAAGAAGGCTATTAGAAAAATACCAAGTACGTTTCCATAGAATATGGAGCCTATTATATTTACCAATTGAATTAAATTATCAAAAAGATCTGCAACGCAGGCAATTAGAATGGCAATAACACCCCAGAGCAAAGTAAAAAGTTTGGAAACCTTTACATAATGGGCCTGGGTAAATTCCCCCTTTTTGTTGCGTTTGTAGATATCCAAAGAAGTAACCGTACCCAATGCATTTAATTCAGATGCCGTAGAGGACATGGCAGCGGACAGAATTACTGCAAGCAAAAGACCTATAAGCCCTTTGGGCAAGAAATTAAGTATAAAATGAATAAAAACATAATCCTTGTCATTGGTTTCAACACTGTCATCGGCCAATGAAATCAATGCCTGCGCCGCCTGTCTGTTATTTTTATCCTTTTCGTTTATATTAATGATCTGTTGCTTGGCATCTTCTATAGCACCGTATTCCTTAAGGTCCAAGGCAGTGGAAAATTTGTTTTGCGCCATTCGTTTCTCAGCCTCCAACACCATTTGTTCCGCTTCCAATATTTTAAAATCCTCAGCATAGGAAGATTCCAAAACAGCAGTGGTGGCAGAAGGGTTAAAATTTAAGGGAGAGTGATTGAACTGAAAGAAAATAAAAACCATTACCCCCACCAACAAAATAAAAAATTGCATTGGTATTTTTAGCAATCCATTGAATATTAATCCAAGTTGACTTTCACGGACCGTTTTTCCGGAAAGATACCGCTGTACTTGACTCTGATCCGTACCAAAATAGGCCAGTGCAAGAAAGAGTCCACCTGTAATACCGCTCCAAAAAGTATACCTACTGGTGGTGTTGAGACTAAAATCCAATATGTTGAGCTTTTCACTTGCTCCGGCAATTTTAAGGGCTTTACTAAAGGTTATATCCTCTGGTAAGTATCCAAGGATAAAGAAGAATGCAATAAACATTCCGGTCATAATGATAAACATTTGCTGTTTATGGGTAACACTAACTGCTTTTGTACCACCAGAGACTGTATATATGATAACCAAAATACCTATTAAAATATTTAAGGTCTTTAAATCCCATCCCAAAACCGCAGATAGTATAATTGAGGGTGCAAAAATAGTTATCCCGGCAGCAAGACCACGTTGAATTAAAAAAAGTAGCGCGGCCAATGTTCTGGTTTTCAAATCAAAACGGTTTTCCAGAAATTCATAGGCGGTATATACATTAAGCTTATGATAAATAGGTATAAACACTATGCATATAAAGATCATGGCCAAGGGAAGTCCAAAATAGAATTGCACAAATCCCATCCCATCATGGAAGGCCTGTCCCGGTGTAGATAAAAAGGTAATGGCACTTGCTTGGGTAGCCATTACCGATAGCCCAATTGTCCACCACTTGGCATCATGACCACCAAGGACATAATCTTTTACGTCTTTACTACCTCTGGTCTTCCAAACTCCGTAGCTAACAATAAAAATGAGGGTTCCTATAAGTATGATCCAATCTATGCCTGCCATATTAACTATTTGCTGTCATTATGAAATAAAAAATAATAATATAGATAACATTGAGAAGTAGTACCAACGTATATTCTTTTTTCCAAATAAATTTTTCGCACATATTCTTATTTTTTTACTTCTGGTTCTCCTGTTTTAGGGAAAGCATATTTGCGAACAGCCTATATGCACCGGTAACCCCTTCAGGCAACTCCCTAAAAAAGCTTAAGCCGGTATATATATAATTCCCCTTGCCATAGGGGGCAACCAACAAACTACCATGTAAAGCCTCCTCGCCTTCATCGTTCATGGATAATATTGGAGTAAAATCCTTGGACCATTCATTTGGAAAATATAACCCTCGTTCCTGTACCCAACCTTCAAAATCCTTTGCTGTTATTTTATTGGGGTAGTTCACCAAAGGATGGGAGGGGTTAAGGATGGTAACCTCCGAAGTCTCATCTGTTACCCTGTCCCGTGAAACAGACATGGGGTAGGGGGCCAGATCATCCATGTGAAAGCCTCTTCTTCCGGCTGTATTATACTGGATTATTAAATTACCACCGTTCTTGACATAATCCAATAAGTATCGTTGTTTAAATTTTAATTCATCCACAACATTGTAAGCCCTAATACCCACAACAATAGCGTCGTATTTACTCAAGGAGCCTTGTTGTATACTATTGGGGTCTATTATGCTAACATGATATCCGATCTGATTTAAACTTTCGGGAATTTTGTCCCCAGCACCATTAATATACCCAATATTCTCTCCTGATTTGGCGATGTTTAAGCGTACCACTTT
>JBFHGV010000641.1:0-2599 GCA_041582955.1 Arenibacter sp. | reverse complement strand
TTTGAAAAAATGTTCCGATCCAAACTGTTTGACAATACGGTAAAAAAAGGAATTTACGCCGTTTTAGGTTCACAAAAAATAATCTACAAAAAGCCATTAAAATTGTGGTCTACCTTCAAAATCACCCTTGTTACTGAAGGATGGGACAACAAATGGGTATACCACAGTCAGATTTTTGAACAAAATGATCAAGTTTGTGCCATTGGTTACACCAAAGCGGCCTTTTGGAAAGATAAAAAAGCCCAGGATATACAAATGATACTAAAGAACTGTGGAATCGCAACAGAGGAAATGAAGGTACGGGAAGAGATACTTGACATATTTAATAGCGATTACCATCTTTTAAAAGAAACAAGTATTCAATAAAACAAAAGCTATCAACCATGAAAACAGCAACACAGACTACCGTAGACCCTTCAAAGATCATAGAGGTAGGCACTGGATTCTTTGCCACAAAAACCTTGCTCACCGCTACTAATATGGAACTTTTCACCATCTTGGCCAAAAGACAATTATCCGGGCAGGAAATCCAGTCCAGGCTGGGCTTGCACCCGAGAAGTCTGTACGATTTTTTAGACGCCTTGGTTGCTATGGGTTTTTTAAAAAGAAAGGGATTAAAGGAAAAGGCCCTGTATAGCAATTCAGAGGATACCGATTTCTTCTTGGACAAGAACAAACCGAGTTATATGGGGGGTATGTTGGAAATGTGTAACAACCGATTGTACCCATTTTGGAATAATTTGGAGGATGCCCTAAAGACGGGATTACCACAAAACGAAACTAAAAACGGTGGAAAGCCTATTTTTGAGGCCGTTTATGCAGATCCAAATAAACTTAGGGAATTCGTTGGCGCCATGGCGGGGATACAAATGGGCAATTTTATTGCCTTTGCAAAAGAATTCGATTTTTCAAAGTATAAATCCCTATGTGATATTGGCGGTGCAGGCGGATTTTTGGCCGCCCAAGTAGTCCTCAACAATAAACATATGCGTTGTACCTCCCTAGATTTACCAGAGGTAGAACCCATTGCCAAAGAAAACATCCGAAATATGGAACTAGGGAACAAGGTGGACATTATAGCGGGAGATTTTTTTATCGATGATTTTCCAAAATCGGATGTAATCACCATGGGCAACATTTTACATGATTGGGGAACCAAGGACAAAAAATTGCTTATCAAAAAAGCCTATAACGCCCTGCCTTTGGGCGGTGCTTTGGTCGTAATTGAAAATATTATAGACAACGACCGGCGAAAGAATGCATTTGGTCTTCTGATGTCCTTGAACATGCTCATTGAAACCGCCGAAGGGTATGATTTCTCTTTTTTGGATTTTGATAAATTGGTAAAAGAAACCGGATTTAAATCAACCTCCTTGATGCCGTTAAAAGGCTCAACCAGTGCGGCAATTGCCATCAAATAGCCAATCTAGTACATTGGTAGTGATTAACGCAAGTCACCCCATTGACAAGTGTATTTCAGCATATCACACAAATATGAATCTATGCAACCAAAAACCAACCGAATAGAATCTATTGACATTTTACGAGGTCTGGTCATGGTTATTATGGCCTTGGACCACGTTAGGGATTACTTTAACTATGGCTCCTTTTTTATAGACCCAACCGATGTGACAACCACAACGCCCATATTGTTTTTTACGCGCTTTATTACACATTATTGTGCCCCTGTATTTGTTTTTCTTGCCGGTACTTCTGCCTTCCTTTACGGAAGGAAAAAGACAAAACCCCAACTCTCCAAATTTTTGTTTACCAGGGGAATTTGGTTGATTTTTATGGAAATTGTGGTCAACAACCTCATCTGGACCTTTGACCTAACCTATAGTTTTCCCATTCTTCAAGTTATTTGGGCAATAGGCTTTAGTATGATCTGTTTGTCATTTCTAATCTATCTACCCAATAAAATAATTCTTGTCATTGGCCTTGTTATAATTGCAGGGCACAATCTTCTGGACGGCATTGTAATGCAAGGGAATAGTTTGGAAGCCATAGTCTGGTATCTTTTGCATCAGAACCAAACCATGGTCTTAGGCCCCAGTAACATGATATTGTTCCACTATCCTGTTATTCCTTGGATAGGACTAATGGCCTTGGGGTATTGTTTGGGACAGCTGTATTTAAAAGACTTTGACGCCAAATTAAGAAGAACATGGTTGTTAGGTATGGGGCTGGGAGCCTTGGGCCTATTCTTTGTAATAAGGGGTTTAAATGTCTATGGGGATTTGGTGCCATGGGCTTTACAGCATACCCATACCAAAACAATTATTTCCTTTTTTAACGTTACCAAGTATCCTCCTTCCTTGGCCTTTGTTCTTATTACTATTGGTCCTGCCCTACTTTTCCTCTATACTATTGAAAATGTAAAAAATTCGATTACCGATTTCTTTTTGATTTTTGGAAGAGTTCCCTTCTTCTATTATTTCCTTCACGTATTGGTAATCCATATGGCAGCAATTATCGGAATTCTTATTTTTGGTGGGAACTGGAAAGATATGATATTGACCGCCGATGTATTTATAAACGAAAAACTGGCTACCTATGGATATCCCCTTTGGATCACCTATATGGTTTGGATCGGGAT
>JBFHGV010000640.1:0-2603 GCA_041582955.1 Arenibacter sp. | reverse complement strand
TGGCAGCTGTACGTACAATGAACTTAGTGTCGGGTACTTCTGTGAGTCAGTATATCATTCGACAGTGGCAGGAACTTACTCCTGAGATAAGGGATGCGGCAATTGAAACTTTTATGGGTAAACCTGAGCGGGTCAATTTGTTGTTAACAGCAATGGAAAAGGATTTGATCTTACCAAACAGTGTTAGTTATTACGGCAGTGTAGGTTTAATGATGCAAACCGATAAAAAACTACGCAATCGAGCGAGAGCGATTTTTACACGGAGCCAGGAAGAGGGGAAAAAGGTAAATGAAAAGTACCAACAAGCCCTTAAATTAACAGGAGATCCAGAGAATGGAAGAACAGTGTATGCTCGGAGTTGTGTGATTTGCCACCAGATAAGGGGTAAAATTGGCCTAGCTATTGGACCTGATCTTGGAACCGTACATAATTGGACGAAGGAAGATATCATGGCCAATATACTTGATCCAAATATATCTATATCAGCTGGCTTTGATCTTTGGAATGTTGAATTGAATACGGGCCAATCTGTTCAAGGCATTATTAAAAGCGAAACGCCCACTGCCATTACCCTGGTCAACAGCGGGAAACCAGACATAACAATTAATCGTCAGGAAATAAAAACTTTGAAAACAGCAAATGTTTCAGCTATGCCTTCAGGTTTGGATAAAAATATTGATCAACAACAAATGGCAGACCTTCTTAGTTATTTGCGCCAAAATTGAAATAGTCAAAAATTTGTAGACTGTCACTTTTAAATCTTTAAATATATTATGAAAAAGAAATTGCTTTTTATTGTAATGTCTTTCCTTTTTTTATTAAATACTCTTAGTATTTTAGGTCAACCGCTCCCTACTTTTGATTCAGAACATACAGGTGTTTTTCGTGCATCAGTTGTAAAAGTAGATGTTACGCCTGCACCGGGTGATTCAAAATGGTTACTGGGTTATGGTCCAAGAGAGTCAACGGGTATTCGTGACCGCATTTATCATCGTATAGTTGCACTTGACGACGGGGTTACTCAGTTTTTTCTGGTACAATCTGATTTTTGTGTTATGTCACCTTCCGAATACGACAACGTTGCTGCTATGCTTCAGCGGGAACTCGGGATTGATCCATTAAATTTTTGGTGGACTTTATCTCACACCCATTCTGCACCGGAGTTTGGAGTTCCTGGATTGCCTGAAGTTTTTATGGGAGAACGTTATATGCATGAGGTGGATACTGATTATGAATCATTTGTTGCACGTTCACTGGTAGATGGCATTATTGAGGCCCGCAGTAAATTAGTTCCTGCGCGTCTAGGTGTAGGTTGGGGATTTTCGATGGCGAATATGAACCGACGCGCTATTGATGAAAATGGAAAGGCTTCTCTTGGTATGAATCCTGATTTGCCCGTGGATCGCAGAATTGGTTTGATCCGGCTGGACAAGGAAGATGGTACGCCAATTGCTTTGATCGCCAACTATGCGATGCATGGCACTGTATTTGGCCCGGATAATACAGAAATCAGTGCAGACGCACAAGGAGTAGTTGCGGAATATGTTGAGCAAAAATCAGGTGTCCCTATGCTTTATATTAATGGGGCGGCAGGTAATATTGCTCCTATTTACAGTGTTTATCCAAATACCGGATCGGGGTACCTAAATCAATTCAAATTGTTATTAGGTGATAAGATTCTTGAGGCTAATAAAAAAATTGTATCTACTACCGATAAAGTAAAATTATTTACTAGTTCTTTGATGTTGGAAACACCGAGAAAAGCCAATTTGGGATGGCCTTCTGATCTGGATAAATATACGCGTACATCAAAATTCGGAGCTAATTTGGTAAGACTACCTGTACGTTTCTTAAAGATTAATGAGGATATTGCGATATGGAGTTTACCCGTTGAGCTGTTTTGCGAAATTTCCAATGAAATTCGTGATCGCTCTCCATTTCCCTATACTTTTTACTACGGCTATACCAATGGATGGCTGGGTTATCTTCCAACAGAAAAAGCATTTCAACATGGGGGATATGAGGTAGAGGTGGTGTCTCCTTATACTCCATCCGGGGAGCGTGATTTAAAAGAGTCTGTTTTGGGATATTTGCAAGGTGAGATGCGGAGTATTAAAACATACAATGCCAAGACTGATATCGGAAATAGGCCGGAATTAGTTCGATCGGATGTTGATGGCTTATTAAGGCTCACAGCGCGGAAGGGCAATGCCCAAGGACCGGGAATTAAATATATGCCCGAATGGGCAGCCTTTGGGTGGTTTACTTCAGAAGATAGAGTAGATTGGAATGTTGACGTTGAAAAGGCTGGCAACTATGAAGTAATCCTTGAATGGTCCGTTTCAGATGAAGAAGCTGGAAAGGAATTTCTACTACAAGCCAAAGGTCAAAAGTTGACAGGAATAGTGGCGCCAAGCGGTTCATGGGAAACCTTCAAAACAGAAAAGATAGGTTCCATTAATCTCAAGGAGGGCCGTCAGAAAATCATTCATCCGCAGACGTTGTTCAACCTGTGTCTGGGGGGTATCATTCTAACAAGAGCCAGACAATCCCGAGACAGCTATTGCCCCCAACCGTTCTGATCACGCGCCCGAAAGATGATG
>JBFHGV010000639.1:0-2607 GCA_041582955.1 Arenibacter sp. | reverse complement strand
GATGAACTTCAAGAGCGCATTAATTGGCCAAACAAAAGATGGTCCTCCCAACCAAAAAGTCCAACACAAGGAAAGCATATTGGTTTTAACTATTCACATCCAAAATTCCCTGCCCTAGAGGTAACCGTACACTACGAAATTTATGATGGAATCCCATTGATCAGTAAATGGATAACCCTTAAAAACAACGGGCCAAAAGCGGTTGTATTGAACAGTTTTAAAAGTGAAATCCTGGCTATGGTGGAGGCGGAGAGCGCCGTAGAAAAACAAAAGGGTTGGGAGACGCCCAACATACATGTTGAAAGCGATTACGCTTTTCATTCCATGTCCATGAAAAATGCCAACAAAGTAGTGCATTGGGAAAAGGATCCACGCTATACCTCACAGGCCAGCTACCTATTGTCCACACCTTGTTTATTGGAGTGTAAATTGCCCATTGGGCCCAATGAGACCATCCAGCCTGGCTCCAATTTTGAATCCTTTCGGGTTTGGGAAATGCCTTTTGACAGCCATGATAAACAACGCAAAGCCCTATATACCAATGCCCTGTATACAAAAATTGCACCTTGGGTAACGGAAAACCCATTGTTTTTGCATTTAACCACCACCGACGATGACAAAGTTAAGGCAGCCATTGACCAGTGTGCCGAAACCGGCTACGAAATGGTGATTTTAAGTTTTGGCAGCGGCCTTAATATGGAAGACCTGTCCAAAAGCAATATAGACAAGTTTAAGGCCCTAGCAGATTATGCCCATTCCAAAGGCATAGAACTTGGTGGATATTCCCTTTTGTCCAGCAGATGGATCAGTGAGGAGGTAGATGTAATTAATCCGGAAACCGGAAAGAGAGGCGGTGTAATCCACGGCAGTTCCCCTTGCTTAAACAGCCAATGGGGAATAGATTATTTTGAAAAACTACGGACCTTCTTTAGCAAAACAGGTTTCGATCTATTGGAACACGACGGCTCCTACCCGGGGCAACTATGTGCTTCCACCAGCCATGTAGGTCATCAGGGGCTAGAGAATTCCCAATGGAAATCCTGGAAACGAATTACCGATTTCTACAAATGGTGCAACGAAAAAGGAATTTCCCTAAATATCCCGGATTGGTACTATCTTAGTGGCAGCACCAAAAACGGAATTGGCTATAGAGAGGTAAACTGGTCTTTACCACGAGAACGACAATTGGTACTGGGAAGACAAAATATGTACGATGGCACGTATGACCGACTCCCGAGTATGAGCTGGACCTTTGTCCCGCTTACAGAGTATCATGGTGGTGGAGCTGCAGCAACCATAGAACCTTTGGATACCCATTTAGAGGCCTATAAGGCCCATATGGTACAAAACTATGGGATGGGAGTCCAAGCATGTTATAGAGGCCCTCGCTTATATGATACCGAGAAAACAAAGTTGACCGTTATAGAAGTGGTAGATTGGTACAAAAAATACCGCAACATCCTAAATGCCCCTATTATTCATTTAAAAAGGGCCAATGGAAGGGAAATTGATGGTGTTATGCATGTGGACCCCAACTTAAATGAAAAGGGTCTTGCAATGTTCTTTAACCCTACCAACAAGACCTTGTCCCAAACCATAAAACTCCCCCTTTATTACACCGGACACTCCAATGAAGTCAATATTAAGGAGAAGGAAGGAAAAAGAACAAGCTATGAATTGGCAAGGGATTATTCGGTCGAATTAAAGGTGGAAATTCCCGCCCATGGCAGTACTTGGTTTGTAATTTATTGAACAATAAAACTATATACATGAAAGCTAAAACAATATGCATCTTGGCCATAATTCTCACTATGGCCAGCTGCAATAGTGAACCTAAAAGAGTAGCGCTGGACCACATTCCCCAATACAAACTTAAATTCGATCAATTGGCCACTACTTGGGATGAAACCATTCCTTTGGGAAATGGTACGGTAGGTGCCCTAATATGGCAAAAAAACGGAAAACTGCGATTATCCTTGGACAGAGCTGATCTTTGGGACCTACGGCCCATGGAAAACTTGGACTTCAAAAAATACGGGTTTAATTGGGTAAGGGAGCAATGGGAAAAAGACAGTTATCAAAAGGTCCAGGAACGCTATGACGTTCCCTACGACCAATTGCCGGCACCCTCTAAAATTCCCGGGGCCGCCTTGGAATTTGACGTGAGTGGCCTAGGGGCGGTGGAATCGGTAGAATTAGATATAGCCACCGCCATTTGCACCGTAAAATGGCAGAATGGTGCCCTGCTAAAAACCTTTGTACACGCTACAGAACCCATAGGCTGGTATAGCTTTGAAAATATAAGTAGCGAGCTCAACCCCATCATAATTCCACCGGCCTATGTTTCCCTTCAGCAGGCTACGGATAACGATCCCGTAACCGGACAGGACCTAAGGCGTTTGGAATACGACGGTGGCCGGGTGGCCCAAATAGACAACACCATCACCTATGACCAACCCGGATGGTCCGATTTTAAATTCCAGGTACACACCCAATGGAACCCCAGCCCTACAAGCCTACAAGGCAGTTGGAGTATTAGCTCAAAGACTTCGGAATGGGGAACCAAAGAATCGGCAAAAAAGTTGGTAACAGCATCACTGCAGCAGG
>JBFHGV010000638.1:0-2620 GCA_041582955.1 Arenibacter sp. | reverse complement strand
CTCTTGGTTCACAACACCTATAAGTTCTTCGTCCAAGGCAATGGGTATAGGCGATTGGGAACACAATTTTCTCATTTCTTTAATATTACCAGGCTGTATTGGCTGTTCTATGGAATGTAGTTGGAATTCCGATAAGCGTTCCAACTTATCTAAGGCCTCCATGGAGGAAAAAGCACCATTGGCATCTACCCTGACTTCTATTTCCTGTGGAGTGTATTTTTCACGAATAGACTTTAGTAAGGCTATCTCCTTGTCAAAATCAATGGCCCCAATTTTTAATTTTATGCATTTAAATCCCTCCTCCAGTTTTTGTTCTATCTGCTGGTGCATAAATTCTTCATTACCCATCCAAACAAGTCCATTTATAGGAATAGCTACATTATTGTCGGTAAATTTTGAAGGAAAAAGAACAAATGGGTTTTGCGAAACTAGTGATAAGAATGCCTGTTCCACACCAAACTGAATACTGGGGTAATCCTTGAGAGCTTCCCACAGGGCCTCTTTTCCCATGTCTATATTGACACAGGTCCAAGTTAGTTTTTCCTCATAATCCGGCACATCGTCCGTGCTGAGTCCCCTTAATAAACCACATTCACCAATTCCGCGTCTCCCCTTGTCTTCCAAGACTATAAAATAGGTTTCCTTATGGGTCAATACCCCTCTAGAGGTACCACTGGGTCTTTTAAATTTTAATGTGTATTTTCTATGGGTAGCTTGCATAGATGGGGTATCAACAGAAATTAAAGCATTTCATTTTGTTTACTTTAAACGGTCAATGATTTCCCAATTTCCAATAGAATAAGTTCTTTGTTTGCTTCTTTGAATTTGTTTTTAGCTTCTTCATGGTCTATTGTAATGTACCCGAAGGTATCATAATGATATCCCAGAACCCTAGAACAACCAACAAAATCGGATGCCGTTATGGCATCGTCCACTCCCATAGTAAAATTATCCCCTATGGGCAGCACCGCAAGATCTAGGTTGAAACTTAGAGGAATGAGCTTCATATCCATAGTAAGTGCAGTATCCCCAGCAATATAAACATTCTTTTCTTCTGAACTAAGTATAAATCCACCGGGCTGGCCGCCATAAGAACCATCGGGAAAAGAGGAGGTGTGGATGGCATTTACATATTTTAGAGGACCAAAATCAAATTTCCAAGTTCCACCATGGTTCATAGGATGCACTTTTAGGCCTTTATTTTCGTAGTGGGTAGCAATTTCATAGTTGCTTACCACTATGGCGTTGGTAGATTTGGCAATCTCCTCCACATCCAAAATATGGTCTTGATGTGCGTGGGTCACCAAAATGTAATCGGGTTTTAGATCCTTGATTTTTATAATTCCGTTGGCTTTTTCATTGGCCGATATAAATGGGTCGACCAGCAACCTTTTCCCTCCGGTAGTAATGAGAAGTGAAGCATGGCCCAAAAATGTAATTTCCATGTTGATGATGTTTTGGTCAAATTTATTTAAAATTGAACCAAAAACGAACTCCTTCCGTAGTTTTATCAATATTTAGTGAAGACTGCAACTGGTTAACAAGCCTATTCATTAGCCGGATACCCATGGAGGAATTGGCCCGGTCATCGGTATCATCGGGAAGGCCAACGCCATTATCCGAATACTCAAAATAGCCCTGTTCCCCATTTTTTCTTAGATGGATATATATCTTTCCATTCTCATCATCTTCTGGAAAAGCATATTTAAAGGAGTTGGAGACCAATTCGTTCAAAATAAGTCCAAAAGGAATGGCCCTGTCTATATCCAATTCTACCCCCTCGGCATCTATGGCTATATTAATATTGTGTCCGCCTTTCTTGTATACAGATTGCACACTGTTGATAAGGCTTTCTATATAGCCCTGCATTTCTATCACCGAAAGGTCGTCGTTCTGATATAATTTTTGATGGATCAAGGCCATAGCCTTTACCCTACTCTTACCCTCTTCCAACGCCTGAATGGCCGCTTTACTTCTGGTGTTTTTTGTTTGTAAACTAAGCAGACTGGAAACCATTTGAAGGTTATTCTTTACCCTGTGATGGATTTCCTTCAAAAGAGAATCCTTTTCCACCAAAGAGGCTTCTATAATCCTTTTTTGCTCGGCGATCAATCGTTGGTTCTTTATACTTTTCAAATAGGCAAAAACCAAACCTGCAAATCCCAAGAGCGTAAATATTAAAGAGATAAAAACAATATTGATGCGTTCCTCCTTTGCTTGGAGGTCGCTTCTAGATTGTTCCAAATCCCTTTTTTGCTGCTCCATCATTTTTTTGGAGTATTCTATCTCTTGGCCCGCAACTGCTGCCAACTGCTGTTTTTTCATAGAGGATTCGTTCCTATTCAATGAATCCCTAATTCGTACATTCTTTTTTAAATATTCCGTGGAGTTCTTAAAGTCGCCAATACGATCATAATAAGCTGCCAATAATCTATTTCTCCTTAGGATGTTCTCTACCTTTAAAGGCTTCAAATCGTTTAAAAGATACTCCTTGGCCTTGTCATATTCCTCTTTCTGAAGGTAGCAGTCGGCCAATTCCAAACTATTCTCTACCATTTCCGAGGAAAACTTACCTTTGTTATACTCTTTGATAAGGCTAATGGAGTTTTCCAAATACGGT
>JBFHGV010000637.1:0-2625 GCA_041582955.1 Arenibacter sp. | reverse complement strand
TCCCGTAATGTGGATAATGCCAAAACAATGGTCTTTTGCCAATAGTTCCCCCTTTCAATAGCGGTACTAAGCTTACTCCGTCCAGTAATTGATTTTGGGGCTTGTCAATACCTGCAAGATCTAATAGGGTAGGATAAAAATCAATTCCGGAAACAGGGTAGTCAATTGACTTTGGACCATTTTTTAGCATAGGGGCTTTAATAAGGTAAGGTTCCCTAATGCCTCCTTCCCACTGATAACCTTTACCTCCTCTCAAAGGGAAGTTTGTAGTGGAAAATGCATCTCCGCTAGCCACACCGCCATTATCCGATGTAAATATTACAATGGTATTATCATCTAGAGCAAGTTCCTTTAACCTGGTTAGTACTACTCCCACAGCGTCATCCATAGTTTCTATTAGACCGGCATAAATGGGGTTGTCCTGTACCGTACGTATCGGCAGGATCCTTTCCATATTATAGCCCTTATCTGGAATACCTTTAGCTTCTGCTTTATCTCGGTACTTTTTCCACTTTTCCTCCGTAGTTTCAATAGGGCCGTGTACCGCATAAAAAGATAGAAAGACAAAAAATGGCTCATCTTTACTTTCTGTAATAAAATTGGCTGTTTCGTCCGCCAACCTCATTGTTAGGTTTTCCCCTTCGTACTTGTAATCCAGTTTTGGGTTGTTCCATGGGGCATAGTAACCACCTTTTGGAGTCCCAACTTCCCATCCGCCCTTATTGATTTCAAAGCCGTTATTTTCGGGAGAATAGGGTTCATCTCCCAAATGCCATTTCCCTGCAAAAAAGGTTCTGTATCCGCCTTCTTTCAGGGTCTCGGCCAAAGTAATGTTGTTTTCAGGTATAGCATGCACATATTCTGGCGGCAATACTTTGGTATTGTGTGTTTGGCCCCATTTTTCCCCGGTAGATGCCCCAATCCAATCCGTTATTCCATGACGTGCAGTATTTTGTCCTGTCAAAATACTGGCCCTGGATGGACTACAGACCTGGGCGGCTGCATAACCTTGGGTAAAACTGACGCCTTCTTTTGCTATGGCATCTATATTTGGTGTTTCATAATATTCACTTCCAGCGTAACTCAAGTCATGAGCCCCTAGATCATCAGCAAGAATGAAGACTATATTCGGTTTTTTACTCTGGACGTTCAACTTCTTATCCTTACAGCTTGTAAAGACTGCAAGGATAAGAGTCAAAGTCAACTTTAATAACTTTTTTAATTTCATTTTTTTAATCCCTAAAATTAATAACCAGGATTTTGCTCCAAGTTAGGATTGTTGTCTATCTGATCCTGTGGTATAGGATATAAGACCTGATGGGCTTCGGCGGCTATACCGCGATTTATCGCCTGTTGAATAAAAGATCCATGTCGAATCAAATCTTCCCTACGAAAACCCTCACTGAAAAATTCCCGACCCCTTTCAGCCAATATGAAATCACGCAAGGCTTCTTTGGAAGTAAAATCGATTAGGGCGACCGGAGTTGCTTGAGCCCTATTCCTTACCTCGTTTATCAAATCGATTGCCGCTTGAGTGGGGCCGTTCAATTCGTTCAATGCTTCTGCTCTGGCCAAAATAATATCAGCCAAACGGATATAGGGAATATCATTTCCGTTAGCCTGTCCTATAGCATCCGGGTCAGGTATAGATTTGAAACTGCGCACCTCGTCCAATGCGTTGCCTTCTACATCCCTATCAAGCCTAACAGGATCAGTTGCGCCAATGGGAACATATTCACTTACAAACAATTGTCTTCTTGAATCTTGTTCCTCAAAGGTTTCGTAAAAGGAAGTATAAGTGCGGAACATGGCACCGAAATTGATCCAATTATTTTGTATTGGATAGTTGGGAGGGAATGCATGGGGCATATATACATTAATTTGGTTACTTCCCAAAAGGCATTCGAACCTGAAAATGTATTCATTGTTGTTCTCCCCATCAACAGAAAACAATTTGGTGTAATCGTTGTATAAAGTGTAGTTTAGATCCAATACTTGTTGGGCGGCATCAGCCGCCTTTTGCCATTCTTTATTATTTAAATAAAACTTGGTCAACAAGCCCAGTGCACTTCCTTTATTGCCTCTACTTGAAAAGCCTTCCGCTGAGAGTTTTTCGGCAGCAAATAATAAATCTGCCTCAACATAAGCCCTATATTCCTCTTCTGTGGCACGTGGCGTTTCTTTTCCAATTGCTTCAATTTCATCCAAGGAAGCACCTTCAGGTATTTCGATTATTGGGGTAGGACCAAAAAGGTTATGGAGCATATAGTAAGAGAACGATCTAACAAATCTTGCCTCTGCTTTTATCTTGTCTATGGTGTTTTGATCAATACCTGAAAGGGAATTCACTACCAATAATACATTATTGGCCCTTGCAATGGCTTGGTAAAAATTACCATATTGCCCATTGAAGAATCCTGTCGTAGGATCCCAGTTGAACTGCATAATTGGTACGACTTGTCTATTGAGTCCACCGCCGGTCTCCCACGTCATATCGGTTGGAAATTCACCCAAAATAAATGTATTGTCCCGACTGAAATATCCGGTAACGTTCATAGCTGAATATGCCCCGGTCAATAGAGCGTCAACCCCTGATTGATCTTGTAAAAATGCATTTGGATCGTA
>JBFHGV010000636.1:0-2625 GCA_041582955.1 Arenibacter sp. | reverse complement strand
CGCAATTGGAGGCCCATTTAAATTTGTGGGCCACTTCTAAGGACAAAAAACCTATTGGCTATATCCTTAGTTTGGAGGGGGCCGATTCCATAGTTACCTTAGACCATTTGGAGCGTTCCTATGAACAGGGGTTAAGGGCCATTGGGCCCGCACATTACGGTCCTGGTACATATGCCCACGGTACAGATGCGGTTGGGGGTATAGGCCAAAAAGGAAAAGCCCTGTTGAGGGAAATAGAGCGCTTGAACCTAATTCTGGATGCTACCCATTTATGCGATCTTAGTTTTTGGGAAACCATGAAGGTCTACAATGGCCCGATCTGGGCAAGTCATAACAATTGCCGAAAATTTGTAGATCATAACCGGCAGTTCTCGGATGAACAATTAGAAGAACTGCTTGAACGCGATGCGGTTATTGGAATAGCATTGGATGCGTGGATGATGGTTCCCAATTGGGTCAGAGGCGTATCTACCCCAACAGCCATGGGCGTTGGTTTGGCCCAAATGGTGCAAAATATAGACCATATTTGCCAGTTGTCGGGAAATTCAATGCAGGTAGGAATCGGAACCGATCTGGATGGGGGATTTGGAACAGAGCAGTGTCCGGCAGACCTGGATACTATAGCAGACCTGCAAAAAGTGCCTCAGTTGCTAGGCGATAAAGGATATACCCAAGAGGATATAGAAAACATTATGAGTAGAAATTTTATTAGGTTTTTAAAAAAAGCTTGGCGATAAAAATTGGGATCAATACCTTTTGTTACGCAACGCATTGGCCTGAAATTCTCCAGGGGAGACCTTTTTTTTTCTTTTGAAAACGCGATTAAAATAAGACCTGCTTTCAAAACCACATTCCATAAAGACTTCTTTAATACTTCGCTGGGGATCCTGTAATAGACTAACGGCAAGTTTAATTCGTTCGTTATTGATGAATTCAATGGGGGAAATACCCAGTTCGTTCTTAAAGACCCTGTAAAAATGCGATTCACTCATATGTGCTTTTTTACTCAAGGTTTCAATATTTAAAGGCTTGTAGATATTTTCCCTGATAAACGAGACTATAAAACCCAACCTACTTGTGTTGCTCACCTCCAAGGTTTTTTCCGTATATATTTTTCGCTCATTGCTCTGTAAAATCCTTACAATTAGTTCGCTTAGCATATTGTCCACAAAGAGATCCTTGGAGGGGTGGTTTTCTGTAAATAAGAAAAGTAATCGTTGCAAAATTTGATAGAGACCAATGTCATTGGTAAAATGAAAATTGTAATCCATCAAGGCCCATTCCTCACCATTCAATTTGGGTATGGACTCGTTCATTACCATTAGCATTTGTTCAATTTTTTCTTCGGATATGGCCATGGCAATACAGCGGGTTGGATTACTTTCCTTAGCTTCAGGGAAGTCTATACACATTATTTCCTTAGAAGGGAGAATTAGTGATTCGCCAGGTAAAAAGTTAAACGACTCGTGATCTCTAAGATGCATGATTTTTTTACCGCTAAGCATACTTGCCAGAACAGGTTGGTTAAATTGCAACAATACCTGTTCTGCCTGCTTATGGGTTTCAAAAACGTGCATTGCAGCATTATTCAAGGTGTAGGTGGTCTGGTTCTCCACCATGGCCTCCAATTTCCGATTGTTAAAGTATTTATTGGACAGCTGCATCCAAGTGGGGTTTAAATTGATAAAACTTATTTATTAGGACTCTATTTTATCAAAAGTATAAATTTAATCAATTCAAATTATGACATTGTTAATTTTTGATAGTATTGTTCATGTTATTGATAGAATGGGTCAGAGTTTTTGTAAAAACACTTCATACATTTGAAAACGAGCGACTTACCGCTAATTGTGTTGCCAATTAGGTTTGGCTAAAAATAAATTAACTAAAAAATATACGAACATGGGAAATGTAGAGACCACAGCAAGGAATAGGGTTGAGAAACCGGTTTTTAAGAGTCAATATGAAAATTTTATTGGGGGTAAATGGGTGTCGCCCACCAAAGGAGAGTATTTTGATAATATTTCTCCTGTAGACGGCAATAGTTTTACCAAAATTGCGCGTTCTACCTCGGAGGATATAGAATTGGCATTGGATGCTGCTTGGGCTGCCGCTCCGGAATGGAATAATTCTTCAGCGGCCAGCAGGAGTAACCTATTGTTGCGGATTGCTGATATCATGGAACAGAATCTGGATGCTTTGGCGCGTGCCGAAACCTGGGACAATGGAAAGCCTATCCGGGAAACACTAGCTGCGGATTTACCTTTGGCCATTGACCATTTTAGATATTTTGCCGGGGTAATCAGAGCTGAGGAAGGCTCGGCAAGTGAATTGGATGCCAATACGGTATCTATCAATATTCCAGAGCCCTTGGGTGTGGTGGGACAGATTATCCCTTGGAATTTTCCACTGCTTATGGCAGCATGGAAGGTAGCACCTGCCTTGGCAGCAGGAAACTGTGTGGTGTTAAAACCGGCGGAGCAGACTCCTGTAGGAATAATGGTCCTAATGGAGCTGATAGAAAATGTGCTGCCTGCCGGTGTGCTCAATGTGGTAAACGGATTTGGAATTGAGGCCGGTAAACCTTTGGCGTCCAATCCTAGGGTTAATAAGATTGCTTTTACT
>JBFHGV010000635.1:0-2630 GCA_041582955.1 Arenibacter sp. | reverse complement strand
TACGGCATGGTCTGCATCATGGTTGTCCACACCTATACAGATAGAATGTTCGGAAGAGGCCTGGGTTATCATTACAACACTGATTCCGGCTATAGATAGCACTTCAAAAAAGCGTTTTGAAATACCGGTTATACCAACCATTCCAGGGCCTTCAAGTGAAATAAGCGCTATATTTTCTACATGGCTGATACCGCGAACGGTTTTTCCTTCGCCATTTTTATTTTTGGTAATCAAGGTGCCTGGCGCTTGGGGATCAAAAGTGTTTTTTATAAGGATTGAAATGCCTTTGGACAAAACTGGTTGAATGGTAGGAGGATAGAGTACTTTGGCTCCAAAGTGCGATAGCTCCATAGCTTCTTCATAGGATATATGGGGTATGGCCATGGCCTGTTTTACAATTCTAGGATTGGCAGTATACATGCCGCTTACATCGGTCCATATTTCCAAGGCCTCTGCATTGCTGGCGTTGGCAATAATGGCCGCAGTATAGTCCGATCCTCCACGTCCCAACGTGGTAGAGTCCCCGTTGACCGAAGAGGCAATAAAGCCCCCCAAGACCACTGTACTATTGTTACAGTTCGCTAAAAAATTGGATATATTTTGGTTTGTACGTTCAAAATTTACGGCTGCCTTTCCATAGGTAGTATTGGTCTTTATGAGTTCCCTGCTATCGGCATAGGCGGTATCTATTCCTTCTGAACTAAAATATTCACTTATTATATAGGAGGAAAGAAGTTCTCCGTAGCTAACAATTTTATCCGATAACTTAGGGGTAATCTCGCCAATTAAAAAAGCGCCCTCTAGAAGGGTCTCCAAGGTGTTGAGCTCACTTTTTACCTTGCTCAATACTTTGCTTTGAGAGTGTATTGGAATAAGTTCTTTAATGGTTACAAGGTGCCTATCCTCTATTTCCTTTAAAGAGGTCATGTAGGTTTTGTCCTGCTGGGAGGCCAAGGCAGCTGTCTTTAGTATAAGGTCAGTAATTCCCCCAAGGGCAGAAACCACTACTACGGTTTTATCGGATTTTAAATCGGCAATAATATTTTTTACTAAGCTTATGTTTTTTGCGTTGGCAACAGAAGTGCCACCGAATTTTAGAACTTTCATGGTTCAATAGAATTAGATAATAAAAACTGAATTTTGATAAAATTGTATGACAGACGTATATGTAGTAGCTTACCCCAAAGGGGTAGTGGTGCCGATAACGGTACTTGTAATGCAACCATTGATTAATGGTGTATTATTAGGTTTTATATCCGTATTGCTTCTTGTCATTCTTAAAATAAAGAATCAAATGTAGTATTTTTGACTTCCCAATCAAATGTTTGGATGGATTTTTGCTAAATCATCAATTTTTTATAAATAATCTTGTCGAATGAAGATTTTTAGTGGTAAACAGATATACGATGCTGATAAATTCACAATAAAAAAACAACAAATTACTAGTGACCAGCTTATGGAAAGGGCTGCAATCCAGATTTTTAACTGGATTCATTCCAGAATGCAGGGGGCACAGGCAAAAATTCATTTGTTTTGTGGCATAGGTAACAATGGGGGCGATGGATTGGTATTGGCCAGACACCTAAACGAACACGGGTATAACCTTGATGTTCATATTGTAAATTATAGCGACAGCAGATCCGAGGATTTTTTAATTAATTTGGATCGATTAAAAGAAAAAGGGGTTTGGCCAAATTTCCTAAATGAGGGTGCAACCTTGCCTCCTATTGCCCAGGAGGATGTTGTGGTAGATGCTATTTTTGGGATTGGGCTTAATAGGGCTCCTGATGATTGGGTCAAAAATGTAATAGGACATCTAAACAATTCCCGGGCTTTTATTTTGGCTATAGATATGCCTTCCGGGGTGTTTATGCAGGATATGGTGCCCAGTGCCAATGGAGCTGTCAAGGCAAATTATGTGTTGACGTTTCAGGTTCCTAAATTGGCCTTTTTTCTTCCCCAGACCGGTATTTATGTGGAGCAATGGGAGATTTTGGATATAGGGTTGGATTGGGAATTCTTGCAGGGAATGGAGACCGATTATGAGCTAATTGGGAAAAATGAAGTGTTGACTATGTATAGGCCTAGAGAAAAGTATTCTCATAAGGGCACTTATGGGCATGCTTTAATTGTTGGTGGGAGCTATGGTAAGATTGGAGCGGTAACCTTGGCGTGCAAAGGTAGTTTGTTGGCCGGAAGTGGATTGGTTACGGCCTATGTTCCCAAATGTGGATACCTGCCCTTGCAGAGTTCTTTTCCGGAAGCCATGGTTTTAACCGATAGTGCAGAGGAAAAGATTACCAATATTGATTTTGCTATCTCTCCGAAGGTTATAGGTTTGGGCGTTGGGATAGGCACCGATGTGGCTACGGAGCAGGCACTTTCCAATTTTTTGGATAAAAACACCACACCTTTGGTCCTTGATGCGGACGGACTTAACATATTGTCCAACAACCCGGAGCTTCTGGATAAAATACCGGCACAATCCGTTTTAACCCCGCACCCTAAAGAGTTGGAGCGCTTATTGGGCAAGTGGAAAAATGATTTTGATAAGCTTAATAAGGTTAAGGAATTTTCACAAAAATACGACTGCATTGTAGTTGTCAAAGGGGCTCATACCGTTACGGTCT
>JBFHGV010000634.1:0-2631 GCA_041582955.1 Arenibacter sp. | reverse complement strand
CACAGGGCTTTGGAGCTTGGTCTTAATATTAGTTGGACCGGCGTACGAAATAATTTTATTGATCCTGATCCGGATTCGCGTAAAGCAGATAGGGATATGGTGAAGAATTGGTTGGCCGTTTCATCTCTTTTAGGGGCTAGCATTATGAGGGTATTTACTGGAAAATACAATTATGAAGAATTCTCCAAAGATGAAGTAAAGGATTGGCTTGTTGAGGAATTTAAAAGCTGTGCCCTGTATGGTGAGGAACATGGTGTAATAATAGGTCTACAAAATCACAATGAATTTTTATTTAGCAGTGACGAAATTATAGAACTTATTAAAAGGGTAGATTCTAAATGGTTTGGTTTAATCTTAGATGTGGGGAGCCTCCATGCAAGTGATCCTTATAGTGAAATAGAAAAACTTGCTCCATATGCAAATTACTGGTTTGTAAAGGAGCATGTGTATCCCAAGGGTGTTAAAACCCCAGTGGATATGAAAAGAATAGCTAAAATAGTTATAAATCAAGGTTATCAGGGGTACATATCGTTCGAGAGCCTTTCTGATGGTGATCCCAAGGAGATAATTACTTCCATGTTTACTTCTTTTAAGGCCGAATATGAAAAACTTGAGGCTTAAGTTTTTAGGATCCGAACTCCCAAAAGTAAGATTGTTGTGACAAAGGAGCCTTGTGCTCCCTATTGAGGGGGTGTGCCTCCCTAGGTCTTAAGTGGATGTATTGGGAGTAACCCCAGCTACCTCTAATTAGTCCAATGGGAATCTTTTTGATTTGGTGAGTCCTATTGGTTATGCCTGAAAAAGCGGAAAATATTCCTGCGCGTTGATCAAATTTGTTAAGTCTTAGGCTTTTACCGGAAAATAGGATGGGATATGACTAAAAACCACTTGGTCGGTTTTGTGCTATAAAGGAGGTAAAAGTGCATTTGGTCGAAAAATAAAGTTTTTGTTACGAAAAAATCAAAAAAAAACAGGTTATGCCCAATAAAAAGTCCTTCCGTGGCGTTAGTTACTTGAAAGTGTTTTAGATAGCACTTTGTAACCATTAACCTAAAAGTTTAATTTTTGCATTTTACGGTTCCCAAAACCTTACCAATGCCTCTTTAAAATCTGCCTTATGAAGAAAGTTATATCAGACTATGGAACCAAATTCAGCGCTATTTGCTGCAGCATTTTCGGACATCATTACATTATTTCCAAAAATGTAACCTCGCATATTAAGGAGTACAAGTGTGTTCACTGTGCGAAACAGGTAACCACGGATGTTAGTGGTAACCTATCTGTGCTTACTCCGGAATTGCAGGATATCAACAATACCTTACAGGATATTTATCAAAAAAGACATAGAGCTGCCAGACAGGTAGCCTAAGCCTTTCTTTGAAAAATGGATTCGGACCCTGAAGGGTCATGGTAATTTATAAGTTATTCCCGTAAATTGGAAGAATGTCCATATGCTTGACTGTCTTGCGCCCCTTGACAGTTATGGCTGGAACGTCCTTAAATTTCGGGAATTTTTTTTACCAACTGCCATCCTTTGTACCCCATTCCGCTATGAAAAGGAATTCCAGCCCTGGGCTGTAAGAGGGATTTTGGCATCACTCCTTGAAATTAAATGCGCACCCTCATTTTTATCGGTCATATGTCCTATTACGGTAAAATGTGGGTTCCCTTTAATTTTTGGAAAATCTTTCTGGTCTATGGTAAACAATAGCTCGTAGTCCTCACCTCCACTTAGGGCTACCAAGGTACTGTCTATTTTAAACTCCTCACAGGCCGTAATAACAGTAGGGTCTAAAGGAATTTTATTTTCATATACATTGCAGCCTACTTTGCTCTTGTTGCACAAATGCAAGATTTCTGAAGAAAGTCCGTCACTAATATCGATCATGGAAGTAGGGAGGATTTCCAATTGTTGCAGCAAACCTTTGATATCTTTTCTCGCTTCTGGTTTTAGTTGGCGTTCCACAATATAGGTGTAAGGTGAAAGGTCTGGTTGATTATTGGGGTTTACCTTAAAAACTTCCTTCTCCCTTTCCAAAACCTGTAGCCCACAGTAGGCGCCTCCTAAATCGCCTGATACTACAAGGAGGTCATTGGGTTTGGCACCACTTCTATAAACGATATCCGCTTCGTTTGCCTCACCAACGGCGGTAACGCTGATCAACATACCTTTGGTAGAAGAGGTAGTGTCCCCGCCAACGAGGTCTACCTTGTAAATGTCACAGGCCAGGGCAACCCCGCTGTAAAATTCTTCCAGGGCCTCTAAGGGAAACCTGTTGGAAACAGCAATGGATACGGTAATTTGGGTGGCAATGGCGTTCATGGCATAGATGTCCGATAGGTTTACCATGACCGACTTATACCCTAAATGTTTTAGGGGCATATAGCTAAGATCAAAATGCACTCCCTCTATCAGCAGGTCTGTAGATATCACCGCTTTCTTATCACTAAAATCCATCACGGCCGCATCATCCCCTATGCCCATTATGCTGGATTTGTGCTGTAGTGTAAAGTTTTTGGTTAGATGATTGATCAATTCAAACTCTCCCAATTGATCCAATCCGGTCTTTTCTTGATTTTTATCTTCTATCATTTTGCAAAAATAAGGAGTAAATCTATCATATCCCCGCT
>JBFHGV010000633.1:0-2653 GCA_041582955.1 Arenibacter sp. | reverse complement strand
ATTCGGATGCAGAGAATCAACTTTACAAGCAACAGGCCGAAATATCGTTTCAAAGTCTTATCAAACGAAAGGAATCCATATCGAAGCTGCAAACGAAAAATGATTGGGAAGGTCATCAGCAAGTAATAAAAGAGAGGTTGCACGCGTCTATAGGGGACTTGCCTGTAAAGACCCCATTAAATCCTGTAATTACCAAAAGGATTAAAAAGGAGGGTTATAGTGTAGAAAAATTATATTTTGAATCTATGCCAGGGGTAAAGGTTACTGCTGCCTTTTTTATTCCTCAGGGAAAAAAGAAGAACGTGCCTACCATAATTTATTGCAGTGGCCATAGTGATCTGGCATTTAGAAGTGATATCTATCAGCATGTGATACTAAATCTGGTAAAAAAGGGCTTTGCTGTTTTTGCATTTGATCCCTATGGGCAAGGTGAAAGATTGCAGTATTTTGATCAGAATCAGGGCAAGTCACGCTTTAGTCCAACGCGTGAGCATTCCTATCCCGGGGCACAGTTGTTTGTCAACGGGGAATCCACTGGTAAATATATGATTTGGGATGGAATAAGGGCAGTGGATTATTTACTTAGCCGTAAGGAAGTGGATCCCAACCGTATTGGTATTACTGGTAGGTCTGGTGGAGGAACACAGTCTTCCCACATTGCGGCCTTCGATGAGCGTATTAAAGCTTCAGCCCCGGAATGTTATATCACCAGTATGGAATACCAATTAAAATCTGGAGGGCCCCAAGATGCTGAGCAGAATTTCCCCAGAGGTATCCAACTCGGTTTGGACCATGCCGATCTTTTAGAGGTAAGGGCACCAAAACCAACTTTGATGATCACCACAACCCGTGATATTTTTAGTATTCAAGGGGCACGGGATACCTATCGGGAAGCGAAATTGACCTACAAAGCCTTTGACATGTCAGAAAATCTCATGATGGTGGAGGACAATGCAGGGCATCAATCTACCCTAAAAAATAGGGAAGCCATGTATGCTTTTTTTCAAAAGCATTTGGACAATCCCGGAGATCCCAAGGATGAGGAAGTGGTTATTTTTCCAGTAGAGGAATTGTATGTTACGGAAACGGGTCAACTTTCAACATCGGTAGGCAGCAAATTTTTGTTTGATGTAAATAGCGATCTGACCAAGAAAAATATGGAGGTATTGAAGGGGAGTAGGCAGAATATGGACCAACATTTAATCGATTTAAAACAAAAAGTTCAAACAATAACGGGGTATAGCCAAAGTACCAGAAAAGGCGAATTGCTTTTTTCAGGACAAACAGAGTTCGAAACCTATTACCTCAATAAATATTTGATAGAGCTGCCAGGGAACAACCTTATTCCCTTCGTAGCCTTTGTGCCCAAGCTATCCACCAAATGGTCGGTCCTATATCTTGATGATTTGGCGAATAAAAAGTCGGACGCAGCATATGCCATTCCCATAGAAATGGCCAAAAAAGGTGTTACCGTAATTGTCCCTGATCTTCCTGGCTACGGTGAATTGGGGCCTGGGTATTTAAAAGGTGATGCCTATTTTGAAAATACCTCCTACAATCAATGGTTTGCAGGGATATTGAACGGAAAAAGTACGATTGCCTTACATGTGGAGGCCATAGAAACGCTGCTGGAAGTTTGCAAGGCAGATTTAAAATTGGACGATAAAGAATTTATGGGAATATCTAAAGGGGGCTTTAATTCCAGTTTATTACATGCTGCGGCCTTAGGAATAGATTTTAAGAGCATGCTGTTTTTGGACCCGATGCCTTCTTTCCAATACGTTGTTTCCAACAAAGACTATAACCCTGCCCATATACCTTTTACGGTTGCTGGGGCCTTACCACATTACGACCTACCCGATTTGACTGCCGCTTTTACTCCACGAAAATTGATGCTGGTTGTGGAGGCGGATGGAGGAGCAATGGACTCTTTGTACTCGCAGGCCTATGATTTTGTGAAGGAACATTATAAATCTTTGAACAAGGCCAATAATTTCGCCATAGAAAAGATTGAATCAGAAGAGGGAACAATGGATACACTTGATAAATTCCTATCCAACCTTTAAGTAACCATTAGTGTCATGAAAATAAATCTATTGCTTACACTGGGAATTCTGGGCCTAGTAGGTCATAAAGAAAACTAGGTTATGATTCAACTGGAGGTGGGTTAAAAACCCATATTAATGACAAAATATTACCATATCCATGGTAAAGTAAAAATTGGGAAACTTTATAAGGTAGAAATCAACTAATTTATAGCTTTGCCTGCGGCTGATTTTGAAGTCGCGGGTCTTTGGATTTAATAGTGATCGGCTTATTTTCCATGACCTCTGTAATTCTCTCCATGGTCTCCAATTCGAGTCTATGCATTGCTTCATAGGTATAAAAAGTCAAGTGGGGCAGTAGGATCACATTGTCCATTTCGTAAAGCTTTTTTAATGGATGGTCCTTTTTGTTCAATGGCTCCTGGCTGTACACATCAAGTCCAGCGCCGGCAATTTGTTTTTTCTCCAAGGCATTCAAGAGTGCCAATTCATCCATCAAGGCACCTCGGGCAGAATTGATAATGATAGCGGTATTTTTCATCACTGAAAATTCCCTTGCCCCAATCAGATGTTTGGTTTCTTTATTCAAAACAGCATGCACGGTAATT
>JBFHGV010000632.1:0-2656 GCA_041582955.1 Arenibacter sp. | reverse complement strand
TTTTTGTACCCATTGGGCCAACTGTAAGATTTGGGCGTCCTTTAGGCAAAAGGTATCCTGTATTTTTTTGTCGACCGGAACTTGTTTAACAGTCTCGAAGGGCTTATTGCCATAGACCATTTTATGTGTTTTTTTGCCAAGTTTCTTATCTATTATGGCGTTAAACCCTTTTTGTAAGGTGGGTTTAAACACCAAGAATTCATCAGGGGAGATTTCACCACCAACTACCAGTTCTCCTAGGCCATAAGCACCGTTGATGAGTACTACGTCCTTGAACCCACTTTCTGTGTCCAATGAAAAAGCTACTCCGGAGGACCCTAGATCGGAACGCACCATTTTTTGTACACAAACCGACAGTTTAATGATAAAATGATCGTAACCACGGGAAGAACGATAGGAAATAGCCCTATCTGTGTACAGAGAGGCAAAACAACTTCTTATGGCCGTTAATAGCATTTCTCCCCCACGGATATTTAAATAAGTGGATTGTTGCCCGGCAAAGGAAGCATCTGGCAAATCTTCTGCCGTTGCAGAGGAACGTACAGCAATATCCGTAGCTTCCTGATTGTATTCTGCAGATAGGGCATAGTAGCATTCCAAGATCGCTTTTTCAACAGAAACAGGAAATTTACCATTGGAAATGAGTTTGCGAATATGGGAACCTGTCTTGCGCAATTGAATAATGTCTGTGGTATCCAGCCCCTCCAAAGCGGTGTTTATCTTTTCCTTTAAATGGTTCTCATCTATAAAAGCATCAAAGGCATCCACTGTGATGGCAAAGCCATTGGGGACTTTGATATTTTGGGCTGTAAGATGTTGAATCATTTCTCCAAGTGAAGCGTTCTTCCCGCCTACCCTGGGTAAATCATCTATACCTACCTCACTTAACTTCTGGATGTACTTTTTTGCATTGCTCATAGGTCTAATTTAACTGTTGTTCTTTTTACGAAATCGTTTGCGTAAATGGATAAAAAAATTATGTCACTACAAATTTTCGCCAATTTGGACAGCTTACCAACCTATAATATGACTAGTTGTAGTACTTTTTTTGCCAATGAATTGATTTGTAGTAATTATGTGGATTTTTAGTATTATGTTTATAGGGATTATATAAGTCATGAAACTCCAATTTGCCGATAGAAGTAATTTTAACAACAGCTCCTTTACCACCAAGGTGAAGAAGTATCCCTATTTTCTAAAAATATGGCACTATCATCCCGAACTGGAACTGGTGGTGGTATTAAAAAGTGAAGGAACCTGCTTTGTGGGCGATTCCAGTGAAAAATTCCATGAGGGGGAGATAGTATTGCTGGGCGAAAATCTACCACATATGTGGCTGAGTGATGAGGATTATTTTCAATCCAATCCCAACTTATCCGCAAAAGCCTATGTAATGCATTTTAAAAGGGATTATTTGGGGAGCCAATTTTTTGAAACCCCGGAAATGCAGCATATCCATAGCCTGTTTGAAAGAGCAAGAAATGGAATAAAGTTTTTTGATATTGACCAAGAACTTATACAGGAGACACGAGACATGTTGAAGTTGGAGGGTTTTAATAAGACCTTGGCGTTTTTAACCATATTGGATAAGCTGTCCAGGCATAAGAGTTATAAATTATTGGCTAGCCAAGGCTTCTTAAACACCTATATATTATCCCAAAACAAGAATTTGGACAATGTACATGCCTATATCTTTAAAAACTTTTACAAAAACATAACCCTAAAGGAAGCAGCGCATATTGCCCATATGAATCCTTCTGCCTTTAGTAGATTCTTCAAGCGATCTAAGGGAACAAGCTTTACGCGTTATGTAACCGGGATTAGAATTGGGTACGCCTGTAAATTACTATTGGGAGGGGAGTGTAGTATTACCACTGTATGCTATGAATCCGGATTTAATAGTATTTCCAATTTTAATAGGCAATTCCGCCAAATTATGAAATGTTCACCGTCTGACTATTTAAGGGAGCACAAAAAGTCCGGGAGGGATTATGAGTGACCTCTTTGTGTTTTTGGGATCTGGTCATAGCAAGCGGAGGCCGGGTTATTTTTTATTCTTTCCCAAAAGCATGCGTATCACTTTTTAAAGATTTGAACAATAAGAATAAAACCTGAGGCATTTCTTCTCCTATTGACTGCCTAAGAATGGAAAAGGCTTTGGTGATATGGGCCTCCACCGATTTAACAGATACTTGTTTATACTCGGCAATTTCTAAATTGGTGAGTCCGTCTTGCTTACTTAACATAAAGATTTCCTTGCACTTGGGAGGAAGCTTTTGCGTGGCCCGTTTTACCAATTTTATTTTTGTTTCCAAGGCATGTTCATCCTCATTTTCCACCATAGTGGTAAGCGCATTAATATATTTTTTCTCAAGGGGAACTACTAATTTCTGTTTGCGATATTCGTCTATAAATTCGTTGTAGACCGATTTATATAGAAAACTTCTAATTTCAAAATCGGACTTTAACCTATTTCGTTTCTTCCAGGTACGGATAAAAACATTTTGCACTATGTCCTCGGCAGCCTTCTGATCATTTATAAGGCTATAGGCATAAATACAGAGCTTATGGTGGTAGGTATCCACTAGAAACGTATACGCTTTGGAATCCCCTGATTTTAGGGCTTCAATCAATTCTAAGTTGTCAAAATGTTTAG
>JBFHGV010000631.1:0-2658 GCA_041582955.1 Arenibacter sp. | reverse complement strand
TTCATGGACCATACTATGCCCACACGGGAATATGTTGTCTCTACCCGGGATCGATGTGATTTTACCATAGATCGTATTAGATCGGTACGTTCCAAAGAGTACAAGTATATACGTAATTTTATGACGGACAGACCCTATACCCAGCCTACTTATATGGACTATGATGGGGTGCCCTTCGTTAAGGTCATGAAGCAACTACATGCAGAAAACAAGCTCAATGCCGTTCAGGACCAATTTATGTCAGAAGAACGTCCATCAGAAGAATTATACGATTTAAAACTTGATCCCTTTGAATTGAATAACTTGGCGAAAAACCCTAAGTATTCAACGGTCTTGGAAGAATACCGTTCCGTGTTGCAGCAGTGGATTCTTGATACCGATGACAAAGGGCAGTATGGGGAGCCAGAAGCAAGCCTGAAATTTATGTTGGGAATCTGGGGTAAAGATTGTGTGAACCCGGAATACGATGCGCTTAGGGAAAAATACCCTGGCTTTGAAGGTTCCTTGAAATATTTAAAGAACGAAGCAAGTATACAGCTGGACCCAAGTGTAAGTGGGACACCAATATTTGACATAGACGCCAGTAAAGTGGTTTATATACCCGCCGTTGATCAGCCCTAATAGAATCAATTAAATAGTAATGGGATACAATTCATGTTTGGGTAGTGCTAGTGGCTTAATTTGATTCTTGACATTTTATATGGGTACCTTCGGTTTTGCTGCTTTCAATCCGTAATTTCCCCTGTCACTTCTACATGAGGTGCTCTTTAAAGACTTTTGGGTTTTCTATGGCGCTGGCAATTAATCCCTCCCACCTTATCTGCTAGGGGCAGAAAAGTTGGAAGGGCCGGCCTATATGGGGTACCATACTACCAAGGGTTTCTTGTGCCTTTTATTTTCTATGAATTGTCAAATTAATGACTCGTCTCACAGGAACATCCCGTACGGGTTTCCCCGTGCCAGTCAAAACCAGGGGCATATTCGTTCATTTCCCAATAAAATTCGCTTCTCGGCTTATCATAATTTCCAATCTCGTTCATGGTTGCCGTATCGTATAACCTTCCATTAATCTGGGTGTAGCTAACCGAATTGGAATTTTGGATATCGTCCTATGGGTTCTTATCCAAAACAATGAGGTCGGCCAATTTCCCTACTTCCAAGGAGCCCAGTTGATCTTCCATTCCCAAATAATTGGCTCCGTTAATAGTAGCCGCTCTTAGGGCTTCCATATTGCTCATTCCCCCTTGGGCCAGCATCCATAGCTCCCAATGGGCTCCAATTCCTTGTATCTGTCCATGTGCTCCTAAGTTTACCTTTACTCCGGCGTCTGCTAATTTCTTGCCACTTTTGGAGACTAGGATATGGCCATTTTCATATTCTTTCAAAGGAGCCATAGTGCGGTGTCTGGATCGGGAGTCTATAATTCCCCTTGGCGTATATTTTAGGAGTTTCTTGTCTTCCCAGACATTGGTAGTCTGGTACCAATAGTATTCCCCATTCAATCCGCCATAATTAACGATCAAGGTAGGGGTGTATCCCGTTTTGCTGGCTGCCCATAATTGCACAACGTCCTTATGTAGATTGGCAACGGGGATATTGTGCTCAATCCCCGTATGTCCGTCCAGGATCATGGAGAGGTTGTGGAAAAAGGTAGATCCCCCTTCCGGTACTACTTCTATTTGTTGTTCGTGGGCGGCTTTAATAATTTGCTGTCTTTGGTCACGTCTTGGTTGGTTGTAACTTTTAACGGAAAAAGCGCCAAACGCCTTGGTTCTATTGATAGCTGAACGGGCGTCTTCTAAATTGTTTACCGTGGCCTTAAAATCCCCATCTGCACCATATAGGATTATCCCAGTGGAAAAAATTCTGGGTCCTACCATTGTGCCGGTCTTTACCATTTCCGATTGTGAGAATACCATCTCGGTATTGGCAGAAGGATCGTGGGTGGTAGTGACCCCATAGGCCAAATTGGTGTAATACTGCCAGTGTTTTTGTGGACTGATCCCAAATCTAAAATGGCCTAGGTGTGCATGAACATCCACCAAGCCGGGCATTATGGTCTTGCCGCTCATATCGTATACTTTGGCATCAGCAGGTATGCTTACAGCATCCTTGGAACCAATGTCCGCTATTTTGTTGTCCCGTATCAAAATGGTGGCGTCCTCCAGAACCTTGTCCCCGTCCATGGTGATAATCCTGGCCCCTGTAAAAGCAATGCTTCCTTTTGGTTTGTCCAATTTTAGGTTAAGGTCTATTTTAAGGCCCAAGGTATCTATCTCGGGAATGCTATCCGGTGCCCCTTCCAAAAAAGAGAACCGTTGGTTGATGGCTGTACTAAAATAGGCATCGCCCAAAGTCCAGTTAAGTTTTTTACTGTCGTTGGACCAGTGTAGGTTTATTCCGGCATCGCGGGCCACTTGGGCCACAGGAACATTGGTGGCCTTGCCGTCCAGTGCAATGGTATTTCCCGTCTGGGGCAGTGCTGCAATGTATACCTTGTACAAATTGGTGAAGGCTACCCAATTGTCGTCCGGACTGGGGATAAGGCGTTGGGCATATTTTGATTTTACCAGTTCTCGGGGCTCCTTGCCGTCTAGGTTGACCGATTTTAGGGTTTTGGTCAGTTTTCCAAAAAGATACCCCCCAGTTTGGTAATAG
>JBFHGV010000630.1:0-2666 GCA_041582955.1 Arenibacter sp. | reverse complement strand
TCTTAGTAGCTGCATTAGAACGAAAATATAATATTTTATCTTTGGAAGACCATAAAATTAAAAAATGATCATAAAACAAGTTATCCAGACCTTGGAAGAGCTGGCCCCTTTGCAATATGCCGAGGATTTTGACAATGTAGGGCTATTGGTTGGGGATATAAATACTGAAGTTACCGGCATTCTGGTAACCTTGGACACCATGGAAAACGTAGTGGATGAGGCCATAGCCAAGAAATGCAACCTTATTGTTAGTTTTCACCCTATTATTTTTAGCGGATTAAAAAAAATTACGGGAGCCAATTACGTACAGCGGGTTGTAATCAAGGCCATTCAGCACAATATAGCCATTTATAGTATGCACACAGCCTTGGACAATAGCCAATATGGGGTAAATGCCAAGATCTGTGAAGTATTGGGTCTAACAAACCCCACTATTCTAATCCCTCAGGCGGGCAACATTAAAAAATTGACTACCTATGTACCAAAAGAAAACGCAGAGGCCCTTAAAACTGCTTTATTTAAGGCCGGGGCAGGAAATATAGGGAACTATAGCCATTGTAGTTTTGCCGTAGATGGCAATGGCAGCTATAGGGCTAAAAAAGGCGCCAATCCGTATCTAGGCCAAATTGGGAAAACGCATTATGAGAAAGAATCACAAATAAATATTACCTATGCCAAGGCCAATGAACCCAAAATAATATCGGCCCTCTTTGACAACCACCCATATGAAGAGGTAGCCTATGAAGTACATACCTTGGAAAACAAGAACCAAAATATAGGTATTGGAATGGTAGGAACCCTAAAAAAAGAAATGAGTGAAACCGATTTTTTTGGATTTTTAAAGGAAAAAATGCACGTTTCCTGCATCCGCCATTCAAATTTTCTAGGAAAGAACATAAAAAAAGTTGCTGTGCTGGGAGGTAGTGGCGCATTTGCCATATCCGCGGCAAAGGCTGTAAACGCCGATGTTTTCGTTACATCCGATCTTAAATACCATCAATTCTACGAGGCCGAAGACAAAATACTTTTGGCCGATATTGGGCACTATGAAACAGAGCAGTTTACAAAAAATCTCTTAGTTGACTATCTTACAAAAAAAATTCCTAATTTTGCAGTCTCTTTATCAGAGAGCAAAACAAATCCCATCAAGTATTTTTAAATATGGCAACAAAGACAGAAACAACGGTAGAAGAAAAGTTAAGAGCTCTATATGATTTGCAATTAATTGATTCTAGAGTTGATGAGATAAGAAATGTAAGAGGAGAACTTCCTCTAGAAGTAGAAGATTTAGAAGACGAGGTTCTTGGCCTAAAAACTAGAATGGACAAGTTAAAGACCGACGTTGAAACAATTAACTACGAAATAGGCGCCAAGAAAAATCTTATTGATGAGGCCAAAACCCTGATCAAGAAATATTCCGAGCAACAAAAAAACGTTCGCAACAGCAGAGAGTTTAATTCTTTGACCAAGGAAGTGGAGTTTCAGGAACTTGAAATTCAATTGGCAGAAAAAAATATTAAGGAATTCAAGGCTCAGATAGAGCAGAAGAAAGAAGTTATAGCGGCCACCAAAGAACGTTTAAGTGAAAGGGAAGCTCACCTTAAGCACAAAAAAGGGGAATTGAACGCCATATTGGCCGAGACCGAGAAGGAAGAGCAGGCTCTTTTGAAAAAATCGGAAGAATACCAAACCCAAATTGAGGAGCGCTTGGTAAAGGCCTACAAGAGAATACGAAACAATGTTAAGAACGGCTTGGCTGTAGTACCTATTGAAAGAGGTGCCTCCGGTGGTTCTTTCTTTACCATACCACCACAGGTACAGGTAGAGATTGCCTCTCGCAAGAAAATTATTAGTGATGAGCACAGTGGTAGGATATTGGTAGATCCGGTATTAGCTGAGGAAGAACAAGAAAAAATGAAACAGCTTTTTTCTAAATTATAACCTTAATCAAGGTATAAATAAAAAGCCATCCTTTCCGGATGGCTTTTTATTTGCTACTACATACATTATTTTAATAGCTCTAGGATTTTCTTATCCACAGCATCCGAATCCCAAATCTCCTCTATATTGGGAGTTTTCATTATTTGTTTCATGATCTCTTCTTGAGCATTACCATTGGCCAGGGCTTCTACATACGGTTGGTTGGAAAACGTTACCCGGGAATAGGCAGGAATCCATTTTTCTGGGTATTTTTTAGCAAAACGTTTTTCTATCTTTTTCTGCAATATAAACATAGGGTCTGCCGTCATGCTGCTCATCTCCACAAAATTCTTATAACTCAACTCTGCTATGGCATCGGCATTGGGCTTGCGCTCTAATTGGTATACCTTAAAAATTTCCTCCCAGTCGTCACCATGTCTCTCTATAATTTCCTTAAGGGCAAAAATATCCTCAAATCCTGCATTCATACCCTGCCCGTAAAATGGTACTATGGCATGGGCTGAATCCCCTACCAACGCTACTTTATCCCAGTATGTCCAAGGATAGCATTTTATGGTGACCAAAGCACTCGTTGGGTTCTTAAAGAAATCCGTGGTAAGGTCTTCTATTACCGGAGTAACATCGGGGAAATAGGTATTAAAGAAACTTTTGGCCTCATCCTTGGTGTTTAATTTCTCAAAGGAGACCTCCCCTTCAAATGGCAGGAACAGGGTACAGGTAAAACT
>JBFHGV010000629.1:0-2671 GCA_041582955.1 Arenibacter sp. | reverse complement strand
GGCCTCGCAATTACAAAAGCTGGAGCAGCAGTCATCCCGATAAAAGTGGTTTAAGGCCATAGGGATCTGATCATTACCCTTCCATTCATCTAATTTTTGATTGATAGGACAATATTTTTGCCTACAAATGAGTTTTAGGAGGGTTATGATATTACGTCCAAACCCTTTTTTATTTGTATTTATAGCACAATACATTGGTATGTTTTGCTTACGAATACTTACTTTGGGCCTTCTGGTTCTTATAGTATCCTGTAACGCTACCAAGTCAATTGTCCTTCAAACGATGGAACCTTCCCCGGTTCATATTTCCAAAAACATTAAACGCATAGGCATCATCAATAGAAGCCAGCCAACAGATAAGGTGAAGGACGACACGGGTATATATAGTGTGGTTGCGGTTGAAGAACAATGGCTTGAAGAAAAGGGTAGGAGTGCGGCCCTGACAGGGCTATTCCAAAAATTATTGAAAGATAGCCGGTTTCAATCTGTTCGCATACTGGATTCCATCCCCCAGGAGCTTATGAATTTTGAGATTGAAAATGATTCCATTTCTTGGGCAATGATAGAGGATATTTGTAACACCTACGATGTGGACGCTGTATTCTCCATGTCCTTTTTTGATACTGAAACCAAGGTGTCACTGAAGAAAACTTCCATGATACAACCAAATCTAATGCGGGTGAAGGTAAAAGTACAGGCCCAAGAGATTACACTGGAAACCCTTATTGAAAATGGTTGGAGAATTTATTACCCTACCGGCAAGGAAATAATTGATGAGTTTGTACTGAACAATCAAATAGTATCTACTGGTAAAGGAGAAAACCCCTGGGAGGCCTATAGGGCCATAGAAGGCCGAAGAGACACCTTGGTGAAACAGAGTAAGGTGGCAGGTAGCAATTACGGATTGCGTTTGTTGCCTTATGAAGATAGCGTGGAGCGACTATATTATGCAAGAGGCAGTCAAAACTTGGACCTGGCACACACGTTTATAAAGTCTGGGGACTGGCAGGGAGCTTTTCAATTGTGGGAAAAGGAATTGGAAAATACCAACCCGACCATTGTTGGTAGAGCCTGTTTTAATATGGCTGTCAGATACGAGATCAATGGGGACTTGAATAAGGCCATGGAATGGGCTTCAAAATCTCAATTGGATTACCATAACAAGAAAGCTTTAGCGTATTTGGATCAACTACAATACAGGTTCTCCCAGAACCAAATTTTGGAACAGCAACTATCAAAGTAATCCTTATGTAACCACCCTTTTATAATACGGACAATCTAACAAATGCCTTATTTAAAATGAAACTAAGGCCATTAAAAAGATTGCATGCCTACCAACTTTTTATACATTCCGTCTTTGGCTAAAAGTTGGGTATGGGATCCCTGTTCTACAATTTCGCCTTTTTGCAAAACCACTATAACATCGGCATTTTGTATGGTGGAAAGCCTGTGGGCTATAACAATAGAAGTCCTATTTTGCATCATTTTTTCCAAGGCATCCTGTACCAATCGTTCACTTTCTGTATCCAAAGCGGAAGTGGCTTCATCCAATATCATTACGGGAGGATTCTTAAGCACTGCCCTGGCAATGGACAAACGTTGTTTTTGTCCACCGCTCAATTTATTTCCACTATCCCCTATGTTTGTGTTATAGCCTTGCGGAAGCTCTGAAATAAAATTATGGGCATTGGCTATTTTGGCCGCCTCAATTATTTCCTGATCTGTGGCATCTTCCTTACCCAGTCCAATATTATTTTTAACGGTATCATTGAACAAAATGGAATCCTGGGTAACCAACCCCATTAAATTTCGGAGCGACTTCTTGGTTATATTTCTAATGTCAACGCCGTCTATCCTTATCTCCCCTTCATTAACATCATAGAAACGGGTCACTAAATTAGCTATGGTGCTTTTTCCACTTCCCGATTGACCAACCAAGGCTACGGTCTGTCCTTTAGGTACCTTTAGATTAAAATTTTTCAAGACGAATTCGTCCTCATATTTAAAGGAAACGTTTTTAATTTCTATTTCCTGATCAAATGCAGTTTTTACAATAGCATCTTTACCTTCCACAATAGGATTATCGGTTTCCAATATTTGAAGTACACGCTCTGCTGCCGAGTTTCCTTTTTTTACACCAAATGAAGCCTTGCTTATGGACTTCGCTGGGGTTAAAATATTATAGGCAAGCCCCATATAGGCTATAAACGAAGAGGCATCCAATGTTTTTTCAATCAATACCATTTTACCGCCAAACCAAAGGAGTACACCAATAACCAGAATTCCCAAGAATTCCCCAGTTGGTGAGGCTAGATTTTGTCTATTCAACAGGGTGTTGGAGAAATTGAAAAACCTTTTGGTGGAATTGGAAAAGGTTTGGTAAAAGCGGGACTCGGCATTAAAGGCCTTAATTACCCGTAAACCGCCTAGGGTCTCTTCTACAATAGACAAAAATTCTCCTTGTTCCTTTTGCACCCGATCCGATTTCTTTTTAAGGGTTTTCCCAATTCTGGAGATAATCATCCCAGCTATTGGAATAAAAATAAAAACAAACAAAGTTAGCTTGGTACTAATACCAAACATTATTAAGATAGTAAATACTATGGTCAGCGGCTCCCTTACTATTAGCTCCAATATAGATAAAAAGGAATGTTGTATCTCCAATACATCG
>JBFHGV010000628.1:0-2673 GCA_041582955.1 Arenibacter sp. | reverse complement strand
TGATTCATTGAAACAAAAACTGGCACAATGAATAGGGATAAATGCATGGCCTTCTGCCACATATTTAAGTAAAGCCCTTTCCTGCTCTGGCAACCTGCTTTCATAATTGGCGTATAGAATAACCCCATCATAACGCCTTAAATTTTCCGCATTCAAATCTTCTACATCCTCGGTATAGGTAATATTTATACCACTTTGTGTTAAGGAAGAAGCCAAAATGGGCATGTAAGCCCTAGAATTGTGGTGTTCATTGGCATGCCCAAGAAATAAGATCTCAATCCTTCTAGGTTGATCATCCTTTTTTTGCGACTCGAATGACTTACAACCCAATAGGATTGCCATAAGCATAAAGACACAAAAAAAGCGAGTATTTATAGTTTTCATAACCGTCTGAAGTTTTTGGTTGAACAATTATACCCAATATAAAAGCACAAAGAGAACTCTTTGTTGTCCACTTTTGACTGTTTTATATCATTCAATATCTATTTTTACTATATTTAATGATATTTTATTACAAATGGCAGCTATTACCCACACTTATTTGTCCAATAATTAACAATAAATCCAGATCCTATTGACGTGAAATCGGCATTACAAAAATCACCTATCCCCAAATCGCAGGCCTTTGTGGCCAAATTGCTCAGACAACCCAATTTTGATCCCAATTGGCACTTTCATCCAGAATACCAACTATTTATGGTTTTAAAGGGAAGTGGCACCCGCTTTATAGGTGACCATGTTAAACATTTTAAGGAGGGAGATATTACCTTTACCGGGCCTAATTTACCGCATATGTGGCGTAGTGACAATGAGGGGTTGGACGTAGAACATAATTCATGGTCCGAGGGAATTGTGGTGTACTTCCATGAAGATTTTATTGGTCAGGGGCTATTGCACAAGGCTGAGATGATTAAATTGAGACAGCTGTTCCAACAAAGTGTAAGGGGGATTGATGTACTGGGCGAAACAGCCTATAAAATGGGCAACATGATGAAAGGTCTCTTATACCTTGAAGGAATGGACAGCGTTGTGGAACTATTTAACATACTCAACTGTTTGGCAAACACTACTGAATCTGAATTATTGGCCAGTCCGGGATACACCAACTCCTTAAAGCAAGGCGACACCGAAAGAATGAACCTTGTGCATGCCTACGTCATGAAGAATTTTAAGGAAAAAATACAGCTTTCAACAGTGGCCACTTTGGCCAATATGACGCCCACCTCCTTTAGTCGTTATTTTAAAATGCACGCCAATAAGACTTTTTCAGAATTTTTAACTGAGATCCGGATCGGATATGCTTGCAAATTACTGATTGAAGAAAAAATGAACATAGGGCAGGCTTGTTATGCCAGTGGTTTTCAAACCCTATCCAATTTTAATAAGCAATTTAAGGCCATTACCAAAAGGACTCCTATGTCTTATAAAAAGAAATATGAAATATAGCCACATGGCCGTCATGACCTATAGGCTTATTTCTTGGGTGGGTTAATTACATTTATTAGCGTAATTTTACACCATGGTAAGAAACATTCAGCTCAGGACTACCTTATTGGAGGAGTCCGTAGACGGTATCCTTAATAAGAAGGCGGCCAAATATTTAGGTATCCCCATAAAGGATGTTACCCAGGTTGTAGTACTTCGAAAATCTATCGACGCCAGAAAATCTACCATATATTTCAATTATAAAGTTAACGTCTATATCAAGGAAGCGGCGCCAAAAGGCAAGGCCTACGACTTTGGATATAAAGACGTATCCAATGCCCAGGAGGTACACATAATAGGATTTGGTCCAGCAGGCATGTATGCTGCCCTTCGCTGTATTGAATTGGGGTATAAGCCTATTGTTTTGGAACGGGGAAAAAATGTACAGGAACGCAGGCGCGATTTAAAGGCCATTAACAGGGACCATATAGTTGACGAAGACTCCAATTACTGTTTTGGGGAGGGAGGCGCAGGCACCTACTCGGACGGTAAACTTTACACCCGAAGTCTAAAACGAGGGGATGTAAGAAGAATATTTGAGAATTTGGTCTACCATGGGGCTACCGAGCAAATTCTTATAGATGCCCACCCACATATAGGCACCAATAAATTGCCCAAATTGGTGCAAAACATTAGGGAAACGATATTAAATTATGGGGGGGAGATCCATTTTAAATCCAGGGTAACCGATTTTGTCATCTCCAAGAACACCCTAAGGGCCATTGTGTTGCAAAATGGAACTGAAATGCCCGTTAATAGGGTTATACTGGCCACCGGACATTCTGCAAGAGACATTTATTACTTGTTAAACAACAAGAAAATTGGTCTCAAGGCCAAGTCATTTGCCATGGGGGTACGGGTAGAACATCCTCAACATATTATAGATAGCATTCAATACCATTGCCGCAATGAACGCAACCCGCTTCTCCCTGCAGCTTCCTACAGTCTGGTAGAGCAGGTGAAGAACCGTGGTGTATACTCCTTTTGCATGTGCCCTGGGGGTTTTATAGTCCCTGCGGCCACCTCACCAGGAGAGGTGGTAGTCAATGGCATGTCGCCCTCCAAACGCAATAACCTATACGCCAATTCTGGTATTGTAGTAGAGATAAACGTGGACGAGGATATAAAGAAGTATGAACATTTTGGTGCCCTTAAGGGATTGGAATATCAAAAAGATCTGGAGCGATT
>JBFHGV010000627.1:0-2677 GCA_041582955.1 Arenibacter sp. | reverse complement strand
GTCCTGTCCATCTTAGGCCGGCCGGGTGCCCGGTAAAGGCTCCTTTTGGAAGGTGCCAAATGGCTCCAGAACCTACCCAGTCTCCTTGGTTGTCCGTGTAGAAAAGTTCATCTCCCACCATACCGTAGCCGGCAGGGGAACGCATCCCGGTTGCCCATGGTTCCATTTTTCCGCCCTCTGTGATCTTCATGGTCCACGCTCTCCATGGCACTCTACTTTCGCCTCTCCACCATTCTTCGTTTCCAAAGGCAACATTGGCCGTTACAAAAAATGAATTATCGGGGGCCAATATCGGGCCAAAGGAATATTCGTGATAATGGGTAGAAAGTGGCCAGGCATAAATGGTTTTATATTCATCTGCAATGCCATCGCCATTGATGTCCTTTAGTTTGGTCAACTCTCCCCTCTGTGCCGTATAAAGCGCTTGGTCATGGAACACCAGACCCAAAGGCTCATGTAATCCGGAGGCGAATTTTGTAAAGGTAGGCGGCAGGCCGTTCGCCATGGCAGGGTTTTTAATGATCCAAACATCGCCCCTTCTGGTACAAACCGCCAAGTTCCCATTGGGGAGTGATAATACTCCTCCTCCTTCTAGCTTAATGCCTTCTGGAGTAGGTACTGTGGTTAATCTATAGTAGTCGTCCTCTGTTACGGTATGTTGTGCCGTTAAAAGGGTTGTTAGGAACATACATGTGATAAACACCAATGCCCTTGCTGTTATGATTGTATTGTTTTGTAAGCTTTTCATTTTTTTTACCAAATTATTTCGTATTTAATAGTACTGCCATCTACTGGAATCAAAAGCTCGGATTCGTCATTGACCCTTCGCATAATAGGCTCTTGTCCTGAAAGTACATTTATGTAGAACTGGTGATCGTTAATATCAAAGGACCCGTCAACCAATTTAGTAGCCTTGCCCGAGGCAATTTTGTAATATCCGGAAGGCACTAGGTTGTTGGAGAAACTAATTTCATTGATAAGATGGGTGTTTTTATCATTGGGATAGACCTTATTCTTGACCTCTACGCCATTGTAGGTGTATTTAAAGACAGGTAGTTTGTCCAAAGGATCTATAGAATAGCCTTCTGGTTTAAATTCTTGCTCATAACTGCCCTTTGGGAAAGGAGTGTTCAGGTCTTTGAGGTTTGCCAAAGGTTGGTTGATAAAGGTCCATTGTACAGATCCATTGGGTTTAAAGGACCCGTTGCCGCGATTGTGCCACATAGGGGTTGCATCAACAAACGCTCCGCGCCACATGCCCAGTAGATTTCCTGCGCCCAGGTCATAGACATAATTCAGTCCTTTTGTAGTGCCTACGCCAATTGTATGGGATAGACGCTCTTGGTCACCTTTAAAACTAACAAAACCTCTCAACAAACGAGGTGTGGCCTCGGCCTTGACCAAAATAGGAGAAACCCTACTGATACTTGGGGGATAAGAATCGTAGGCGTGCAAGCTTTTTGGATTGGTGCTGGAGGTAGCTACTGTTAGGCCCAGCCTAGGCGCCCTCCAGCCAGCGTTTTTTATATTGGTCAGGGTAAAAGAATGATCACCTGGTGTTAAGCTTATTGTTTCTTCTATATTTCCTTGGTCACCTGTAGAATTGTGCTCTGCAATCACTTTGCCATCAACGGTAAATTTAATGCCCCCGGTATACCCAATGGAAAATGTGTATTCATCTGCCGTAGGAATATTGATTTTACCACTGTATAGAATTCCATAACGGTCTTCTTCATTGGTGGCATTGATATCAATTAACTTGGCACTTTTTCTTTCACTGCCCTCTGCGGTTTCCAAATCTTCCAAACCTTTAAAATCCCCTTTATAGCTGATGTAGTCTAACTGTGTCAGGGAAACTTCGGAATCTTTTAATAATTGATATTTTATATTCCTAAAGGCCATTGGGCCATGATCCCCTTGGATCATTAACGGGCCCATGGCGGTCTCAACCTTGGAAATGGGGCCACCGGTAGGCAAGGGGACCTCTACATTGCTATGTATCAATTGTCCGTTTAATTCAACCGTTACAAATTTGGCATTGGCAATTTTTTGTCCGGCCTTATCAAATTTTGGAGCCTCAAAATGAATTTTTAGTTTTTGCCATAATCCGGGGGCCTTGGCAGGATTACTCAATGGGGTGATGCCCAAAAATACTTGGGAAGGTTCTTCCTCCCAGTTTCTGTGGATACCTCCAAAGTCGCTCGAAGTAGGGTTTAATACCCCCCAGCTGTCTTTAATTTGCAATTCGTATCTGCCTTGTAAGTAGATGCCGGAATTGGAGCCTTTGGGAATTAAAACCTCCAATTCCAGTTTTATATCCCCATGCTCCCATTTGGTTAAAAGATGATCTTTTTGGGTGGGGGAATAATTGTTGAACAATATACCTGTGCCGGCTTGGACCGTTACCGGATTTGGTATTTCCTTTTCCTTTCTGCGTTTTTTTCTTTTCGATTTTTTTTCAGGCTCCGTTTCATGATGAATGTGGACAGGGGTGTTGCGGTCCGCAGCAACTTCGCCAACAATTTGCCAGTTTCCGACCTGTTCTTTAAAGTCGTTTAAATTTTTTAGGGATAACTGTTCTTGAGCAAACAGGCTACATCCAAAAAAAAGTAATAGAATAGATAGTTTGAGTTTCATTGAGTTTGTAATATTTCAAAATTAATTTGGGGCTAAAAAT
>JBFHGV010000626.1:0-2680 GCA_041582955.1 Arenibacter sp. | reverse complement strand
ACTTCACAAGGTTTTGATATGTATTATGGCATTCCGTTCAGTAACGATATGTCCGTAAACCCAAAGTCCAAAGTTTCAAAAAACATTGTGTTTAGGGAAGGCATGACCATGGATAGCCTTCGTGAGAAAAAATGGCGAGGACGTAAAGTGCCCTTAATGCAGCAAGATGAAGTTATTGAGTATCCAGTAGACCAGACTACGCTAACAAAGCGCTACACCAAAGAAGCTGTTAACTTTATTAAAGACAATAAAACCAAGCCCTTTTTCTTGTACCTCGCCCATACTATGCCTCATGTGCCATTGTATGCTTCCCCTGAATTTAAAGGGAAAAGTGCACGAGGTTTATACGGAGATGTCATTGAAGAGATAGATTGGAGTATGGGTGAAATTTTAAATACGTTGGCTTCATTGGGAATCGACGATAATACTTTGGTTGTTTTTACTTCAGATAACGGGCCTTGGAAATTGGATAATGGAGCAGGCGGTAGTGCCTTGCCCTTACGAGGACATAAATTTGAGACTTATGAAGGCGGAATGCGGGTTCCCATGATCGCCCAATGGAAAGGGGCCATACCAGCAGGGGCTGTTTGTGCCGAAGTGGCCTCTACAATAGATTTAATGCCTACCATAGCCCATTTGACCGAGGGCGATATGCCAGAGGAAAAAGTGGACGGAAAAAATATATGGCCGCTATTGGCGGGAAAAAAGAAGGCTCCCCCACATAAAAAAGACGGATTCTTTTATTATAAGGAATCTACGCTTGAAGCCGTTAGAAGGGGCGATTGGAAATTAATGAGGACAGAAGGTAAAATAGAACTTTACAATTTGGCCGAGGATATATCCGAAAGCCAAAACCTGGCCCCAGAACATCCTAAAAAAGTACAAAAGTTGATCAAGATGCTGGACGATTTTGATGCCGAATTAAAAGCGGACAATAATAGGTATCAATAGTAGTGAGTTAACGTGATGGGTAAAAGATGGCTCATTGTGATATAAACTTTTTAGTGAGCACCTTTTAGGATTATCCTATTTGGAAATGAACTAGCAAAAAATAAGTGCAGATTGCTCTTCAATGTTAAGTAAAAACAGTAACATGAAAAGACTGGAGTTTTTAAAAAAAGCTGGTGCGGCCAGCGTCGGTTTAGCGTTGCTCCCTCAGGTGTATTCGTGTGGAACCAATAAGAATATAGCCGAAATGGCCTGGTCCGGGTTAAGGGTACATGACGGTCCCATATTTTCTTATGTGCACCCCAAAAAAGGTGTGCCAAATGTCTTGCTCTACGGGGATTCCATATCTATTGGGTATACTACCACGGTTAGGGAAGAACTGGCGGGAAAAGCCTCGGTGTTTAGAATATTTAGCAATGGAATTTCTAGCCACGACTTTATTCCAAAGATGGATAAACTTGAGCAAACTATGTTTAAACCACATTTAAAAGGCGGTTGGAATTTTAAATGGGACGTGATCCACTTCAACGTAGGACTTCATGATATAAAGTACATGGGCAGTAAAGGAATGGATAAAGAAAACGGAAAGATCATTTCTACTGTAGCGACCTACCAGGAAAATATGAGGGCCATATGTGAATACCTGAAAGGCCATTTTCCAAAAGCAAAATTGATTTTTGCCACTACTACCCCCGTTCCCGAAAAAGCTAACGGGCGTTTCGCCGGTGATGCCAAAAAATACAACGAAGCCGCTTTGGAGGTTTTAAAGGACTACCCTTCGGTTTTTATAAATGACCTATATGGATATACCTTGCCCAATCATGAAGAATGGATGGTAAAACCAGGTAACGTACATTACAATAAAGTAGGGACAACGGAACAGGGAAAGCAGGTTGCAGCTGCAATACTAGAACAATTAAATCAATAATTTTATGTCTAAATATCTCACTTGTATATTATTTTTTATAATGTTAGGGTTCAACCCTCAAGTTGTGGCCCAAAGCTATCATTTTATACCACAACCGGAGTCGGTTTCCTTTTCAGAGGACGCCTTTGTTCTGGATAAGAATACCAAAGTGGTGGTGCCCAAAAAGTTTCGGGGGGTTCTTATTCCTTATTTAGCGGAAAAATTCCATAATGACTTAGGGCTTAAGCTTACCTATTCTTACCGAACCCCTGAGGTAGGGGAAAAACATATTTTGTTTAGATTGGATAAAAGCTTGTCCATAAGGGAGGAGGGCTATTTGCTAAAGGTGCAACCGGCATCCATTGTGGTGACCGCCAAAGATTATGGAGGGCTCTTTAACGGTTTTCAAACCTTGCGGCAAACCTTTCCTTTGGAAAATTCCGGAACGGTCAAAGTACCGGGTATGACGGTCAAGGACAACCCCAGATTTGGTTGGCGCGGCATTATGTTGGACGTTTCCAGACATTTTCAACCCAAAGAATTTATCTTAAAACATATAGATGTACTTTCCTCCTATAAGGTGAACAAGTTCCATTGGCACCTGACCGATGACCAAGGGTGGCGCATCGAGATAAAAAAGTATCCAAACCTTACTGAAAAAGGTGCTTGGCGTGCCGATAGGACTGGGATAAGCTGGTGGCAGCGTGAAAAAGCAACAGCCGAAGAACCCAAAACGGTTGGTGGTTTTTACACTCAAGAGGACATTAAAGAAGTCATAGCCTACGCAAAGGTGCGCAATGTGGAAATTATCCCGGAAATAGATGT
>JBFHGV010000625.1:0-2692 GCA_041582955.1 Arenibacter sp. | reverse complement strand
TTAGCTACCATTGCCACTAAAAGACCTATAGGGCCTCCTCCAAGTACCACAGCAGTTTCTCCGGCCTGGAGTCCACACATGCGCACATCATGTACTGCAACTGATAAAGGCTCTACCAAGGCGGCCAATTTTAAATCGGTTTCCGCCTTCAATTTGTGTAAAGTGAAGGCCGGGACATTCCAATATTGCTGCATGGATCCGGGGCTATCTATACCAATGAATTTCAGATTTTCACAAATGTGGTTAAATCCCTTATCACTTGGCTTTACGCCTCTATCGTCCAGGGGCCGAACAACTACCTTATCCCCAATGGCATATCCACTTACCCCTTCTCCTATAGCATCTATGGTCCCGGACATCTCATGACCAATGGTCAAGGGCATTTTCACCCTTTTATCCATCATACCATGATAAATGTGCACATCTGTACCACATACGCCGGAATAAGCTACTTTAATTCTTACTTCACCCTTTTCAGGCTGTTCAATTTCCTTTTCAATAACGGAGAAGGTCCTGTTACCTTCATAAATTGTTGCTTTCATTTAAATTGTTTTCTATTTCTATTTTGTTTCTCCCTTGGCAGTATGTGACGTCTTTCTTTCAGAATAGAATCGCATAATGCTCTGATAATCCCCATTGTTGTATATATGTGAAAGTCCCCACCTTAGAATTTCTGTGGGTTCTTTTTCAGTATCCGCCGTACGGTTCAGACCTATGGCATGGGGCGCTCCTTTTATAGAGGATTTGATCTCGAAATTGATTCCGTCCGGAGCCCATTGGATGGTATTTTTTTCGGGACCATCAGTGGTAATCAAAGCCGCGATACCCCCGTTATAGGGCCAAACACAGATTTCGTGTCCACTGTTGCTAATAGGGTTATAGGGCGACTTTACATAAGGTCCCTTAGGGTTGTCGGCAATTGCCACCCCATGACGTATCTGTCTACCGCCAAAGGTGATTTCCTCTCCCATCTGCTCTCCCTTATAATACAGATAAAATTTTCCTTTATAAGGTATAATACAAGGGTCGTGTACCTTATGGCTGTCAAAGTCCCCTTTCTTTTCTACCAAAAATCGGTTCTGTTCTTCCCCTTTCCAAATACCATTGTCCGCAGGGCTAAGAATAGGTTCCTTACTTTTGGTCCATGGCCCATTTGGAGAATTGGACCAGGCCAGTCCAACTTGGTTTTTAACGCGTACATTGTAAGGTGATTTTACAGTCTGATAACACAAATAGTACATACCATCATGTTCCATAATTTCAACAGTAAATACGGATCGATCGTCATATTCTCCCTTTGCGCCCCGTGCTACGGCCAAACCTTCTTCTTTCCACGTCCATCCATCTTCAGAAGTAGCATACCAGATATCGCATCGGTCCCATGGAAATACCTTGTCATTTTCAATATCACCAGCAAAACCTTGGGTAGGTCCGGTACTTTTGGAGTACCAAACATAATATTTACCGTCTACCTTGATCATGGCACTGGGATCTCGCCTTACCACCCCTTCCTCATAGGCCAGATCTCCCTTTAAAGGCTGTAAATTACTGAATTCTATAAACCACTCATTACCCAAGTCACGAGGCCATTGCAACGCTCTTTTTGAGGCCGCGCTCAAGTGATTCCTATCGGTTATCCCCAAATGGTCCAATTGTTCCTCGGTAATTTCAGGAGATTGCTCATTGACAGAATCATTATTGCCTTCCATGGTTTTCTCCTTATTGGAATTACATGCAGCAAAAATTATTGTAAACAATAAATAAAGTAGCGTTCTAAAATTTTTTCTCATTGGTAGATTGATTTAAATTGACTGGGAAATAAAGAAATGAATATCTCTTAATTCCAAGGCTAAATTTAGATCAATGCTCAACAATTAACCTAAAAACCAACTAGACAAAAACTGTACAACACTCTATTTACGGGTATCCCAAGCCAATAAAAATATAAAACCCTATAATTCCGCGATGAAGTCCTCCAAATTGGCACTTCTGGGCAAACCCATTTTCTTACGCAATCTATACCGCGTGGTATGAACAGATTCTACCGAGATACCAAGAAGACGTGCCATGTCCTTACTGGATAAATTCAGTTTTATCAAGGCGCAAATCCTATGATCGCTTTGTGTCAATTGGGGATAGTTTTGGGTCAAGTTCTGATAAAAACTTTCGTTTACATCGGTAAATCTCAATTTAAATTCTTGCCAATTATTAACGCTGCTAACCGAAATCGATTTAATAAATCTATTTATTTCTGTTTCGTCTACCTTACCCTGGTTACCCTTAATCTTTTCCTTTAACTCGCCAAAGAGCTCATCCTTTTCTACCAGCTGCAGAGCGGAGGTAGCCAATTCCTTGTTCTTTAATTCCAACAATTCCCTGGCTTTCTTTATTTCCAGCTCCTTGTTTCTGCGTATCATTTGTTTTTCGGCCTTATGTTTGGACCTAAGATATTGGACATAGATCAACCCTACTATTATCAGGAATATTATTCCTACCAAAAGAATGGTACGCTGTAAAAATGAAATTTTATCGGCCTGTTCCAATTGTTCCAAGCGTTGTTGCTGGATTATTTTTTGTTGCCGCTCCTGCTCTATCCTAAACTGGTCCTTGATTTCGAGCAGCGGTCTATTATTTTCACTTCTACTATCAAAAAAACGGGCGTCCAGGGTCTTTGCCATGGTCTGGTTTTCAT
>JBFHGV010000624.1:0-2709 GCA_041582955.1 Arenibacter sp. | reverse complement strand
AGCCATTCCTGTAGTTGCGTTTTACATATTTGTTTGCAGGTTCAAAATTGGTGATCTTCATGTTCTCGGCATCCCATAATAGGCGTTTTCTGCCGTTGTATTTAGAGCCACCCCAGAAACTGGATTTATCGGCATTGGGGTCTACTTCAAAATAGGCTTTAAGTGCCAGGTTTCCAATTAGGATACTCTCTGTGAACGGACCGGCATAATCAAATGATGAGCTGGTCTCGGCATTGCCGTAACCTGCCATACAGGCGTTTACCCATTGTAGGTAATGTCCTTCCGGTACGCGGGCAATGGTTTCTTCCACTTCAAATTGCTCGTTGAGCGATAGTGGGAGCAGTCTTGGGTTGGCCCCGTAACAATCTGCCAATAGCTTTCCTTTGGTTCCTATAAAAAGAACGCCTCCATCCCAGTTGCCCAAGGCTTCGTCATCGCCCATTTCATCTGGTCTTTCTGGTAGAAGTCCGCCATCCATCCAAGTTACTTTTACGGTACCCTTGCCATCGGTTCTTGGGTAGCTGAGGTGAATTTTACTGGAGTTGGGGAAACTTTTGGGGTAATCGGCGGTTTCAAATTTTCCTTTAAAGGAATCAGAAACACTACATTCAACCTGATTGGGATATAGAATGGGCAATATTCTGTATACAGGGTCCATAATATGGCAGGCCATATCCCCTAAGGCCCCAGTACCAAAGTCGGACCACCCCCTCCAGTCAAACGGTAGGTAGGCGTCGTTGTAATCTCTCATTTCCGCCGTTCCCAGCCATAGGTCCCAGTTTAGTCCCTTTGGAATTCTGTCTTTTTTGGTGGGTGTTTGCAATGCCTGTGGCCATATGGCCCTATTGGTCCAGCATTTCACGGTGTGTACGTCGCCAATGATGCCCGTATCATATATTTCCTTCATTTTTCTAACACCGTCTCCAGAGCCACCTTGGTTGCCCATTTGGGTAACTACTTTGAATTTTTTTGCAGCTTCGGTTAGCATTCTGGCTTCCCAAATGTCATGGGTAAGAGGTTTTTGTACATATACGTGTTTGCCCATTTCCATGGCCATATAAGCGGCTACGGCATGATTGTGGTCCGGGGTGGATACCGATACGGCATCAATATTGTCCTTCTCGTTTTCCAACATTTTTCTGAAATCGGCATAGTATTTTGCCTTGGGGAAATTCTTCCTGGATTCCACGGCCTGTCTGTCATCTACATCACAAAGCCCAACAATATTAACGTTCGGGCTTTCTGCAAAGGAAGCAATATCGCTTCTACCTTTGCCGCCAGCTCCTATGCCGGCAATGTTCAGTTTGTCACTTGGAGCAACAAAGCCAGGACCTCCCAATACGTGTCGGGGTACGATCATAAATCCGGCAGTTGCCAAGCCGGTGCCTTTAATAAAATCTCGTCTTGATTTGTTACTAAATGCGGTCTTCTTTTTGGACATAATATTCGTATGTTTTTCTGTTTTTTAAAAATGCAGTTGAATTTAAATTAATTTTTTGTAATTAGCATAAAGATGTTTTGATATATTTTCCATATAAATTGTTAATTTATCAATTTCGGCTATAAAGTTCCAATTGGTTAAATTCCAGATGTCCCCCTTGTAGGCTGATTCCCGATCTAAATATTTTTTTAGTGCCAGAGGTTGATTGAAGCCTCTGCCAAGGCAATTTTTTATGATAATTCAATTGTGACCAAATATGGGACGGTTCATTGGTTATCATTTTGATGCTTAAGTATTTAATGGTTCCAGTCTTAGGTTAAATACGCCGCCGACTTTGGCGTAAGATTAGGTAAAATTCTAGGGGCTTCTTCAATAAGAAATCGTAATTTTATAGAAAAGGGAGGTGATGCCAAAAGTGATAAGTATTATAATCTTAGGACTTATGGTTATAGGGTGTTCAAAAAATTCGGACCCTACGGAGACTCCTGTGGAAATTCCAGTGGACAATACGCCTGTGCAAGGCAGCCCGTGTATAAGTGGTATGGCGGGGATCTATCCTTGTAACGGCTATGATCTAATGGGGCAGGTTGGTTTGGAAACACTTGGTTCGTCGGGAGCCAATGATATTTGGGGATGGACAGACCAGAGCAGCAATAGGGAGTACGTCCTAATAGGGCTTAGAAATGGGGTTGGTTTTGTGGATATTACCGACGGATATGATCCGGTTTATTTGGGGAAATTGCCTACCGCTACGGTAAATAGTTCTTGGAGGGATATAAAAGTATATAAAGATCACGCTTTTATTGTTTCCGAGGCAGAAGGCCACGGGATGCAAGTGTTTGACCTTGCCCGGTTAAGAAACCTGGCCAGCGTTCCAGAAACTTTTTCGGCAGACGCGCGTTACACCGGTTTTGGAAATTGTCATAATATTGTGATCAACGAGGCCAGCGGATTTGCCTATGCCGTTGGTACCGCAAGGGATGACTTGTACAATGGGGGAGTACACTTTATCAATATACAAGATCCCAAGAACCCTATCGCTTCCGGTGGTTTTGGGGGTTCTGGCTATACCCACGATGCTCAGGCCATAATATATTCGGGACCGGATACGAACTATTCAGGTAAGGAAATATTTGTGGGGGCCAATGAAGATCATGTGGTTATTGTGGATGTTACCAATAAAGAATTGCCCGAAGTGATTGCTACCGTGACCTATGGTAATTTGGGCTATACCCATCAAGGTTGGTTAACCGAAGATCAAAAGTATT
>JBFHGV010000623.1:0-2710 GCA_041582955.1 Arenibacter sp. | reverse complement strand
GGTAGCAAAGGAAATCGTATCAATGCCCTATTGTGGAGGTTATTAGTAATTCTTATAGAATTCTGTTCAATACTAGATCAACATCTATTAATAAAATACTGAATACGCCCATGATGATGATCAGTTTTAGGATATTGTGCAGCCATACATAATGTTTCTTGCGATTGGATTTCACCAAAAGAGCTAAAAAGCCCAGTTGTAGAAAAAGGCAGCCAATAAAATAGAGGTACATATGGCCAACATCAAAGTACCGTATTAAAAGGAAAGAGGGAAGTAGGGTGAATCCCATTAAAATGGCAATACAGGTTTTGGAAAATTTTGCACCGTACAGTATAGGGATGGTCCTATAGTTCTGGGCCATATCCCCTGCAATATTCTCTAGATCCTTGATCATTTCACGGGCCAATATCAATAGAAATAAAAATAGGGCATGTACAAAAATAACCGTATCAAAATTTTTGTAGTATACGAAGACTGCGAAAAAAGGGGCAATAGCCAAGGTGGCCGATACAAAATTCCCTAAGAAAGGTACTTTCTTTAATTTATGTGAGTACAGCCAAATCCCAAAAACGTATGCGGCAAAGAAAAGTACCGCCTTAAAGGATACATAACTGGCAAAAAGTACAGAAAGGAAGTTTAATACAAAATAGGTGGAGAGTTTGGTGCGCTGGCTCACCAACCGGTCTAGCATACTTTTCCTAGGTTTGTTGATGAGGTCTTTCTCGGCGTCGTAAAAATTGTTGATGATATATCCGGCAGCGATCACCAAAGAGGAACTAAGTACAATGACAAAGAGATTGAGGTCCAGTACTACCTGGCGCAGGGGTAGATCTGGGGCCAAAATATAAATGGAGGCCAAATACTGGGCCAGGGTAATCATTAAGATATTGTAACCACGGACCACGGAAAACAGGCTCAGGAACTTTAGTAGTAAGAGCTTGTTTTTTCTGTTAAGCATAAGGGGTGGGTTAGAAGTTATATACCACTTCTAAATTATAGCCTTTTAGTGCTTTTCGTGCCTTTTGGATATCCTCTGTAAAACCTAAAATATATCCACCTCCACCAGAGCCGCAGAGTTTTAAATAGTAATCGTTGGACTCAATTCCCTGTTTCCATAGCTTGTGGAATTGCACAGGAATCATAGGTTTAAAGTTGTCCAGGACCACGTGTGATAATTGTTTAAGATTTCCAAAAAGCGATTTTATATTGCCATTGATAAAATCTTCCACACAGGCATCTGTATGTTTTATAAACTGATTTTTGAGCATGGCCCTAAACCCTTCGTGTTTCATTTGTTCCATGAAGAGTTGAACCATTGGTGCCGTTTCGCCAGTACTGCCGCTGTCCAACAAGAAAACAGCACCTTTGCCTTCCAAATTTTGTGAAGGTATGCTGGTAGATTCTATATTATCCTTGGAGTTTATTAAAATGGGTAGGCTTAAATAACTGTTCAAAGGGTCCAGTCCGGAAGATTTTCCGTGGAAAAAAGATTCCATTTTGCCAAAGATGGTCTTAAGTTTTAGTAATTTTTCCCTTGTAAGGTTTTCCAAAACCGTAATTTTTTCCAATGCGTACTTGTCGTAAATAGCCGCAACCAAAGCGCCGCTACTTCCTACACCATACCCTTGGGGTATAGAACTGTCAAAATACATGCCATTGGATACATCCTGGTTTAGAGCCTCTAAATCAAAAGTGACCAAGTCGCTTTCTGTCTGCTGCAAGTTTTTAAGGTATTCGGCAAAGCCCCTTAGACTGAGGTTTGATTTCTTGGCTTCGGCCGTATCCTTACGATCTGTTTTTAAGGCCCCCTTAAAAAAGTTGTAGGGTATAGAAAGTCCTTTGGAATCTTTAATAATTCCATATTCCCCAAAAAGTAGGATTTTAGAGTAAAATAATGGTCCTTTCATTTCTTTAAGATAAGGATAAAAAATTAATAATTTTAGATTTATGTTTTTGCGGTGTTTACCATGATATCAAAAACAGTAATCCCTTCACCTTTATTTTTCCTGGCTTGGCCTTATTTTATTTGCCAATACAGGGCTGCTATACTATTTGGCAACGCTAAGATAAAATGCATGCTATGGTTTAGTTAACGCAAAATACCTACTTAAATTATTCCTTTATAAGACCAAAATCACAGCTTTATGGCTCCTGTCCCAATTTGGTCGCAAATATACTGCCCGTTTTCGCAATATGCAACCAACTCATTCTTAATAAATTGCTTTACCGTTTCTTTTTCATTTTCAGGATATAGCACATGTACATTGGCACCGGCATCCAAGGTAAAGCAGACATGGGTTTTGGAAGCTTCCCTAAAGGCCCATATTTTGTTGATGATAGCCAAGGTGTTGGGCTTCATCAGAATAAAATACGGCATACTTGTCATCATCATGGCATGTAGCGTTAGGGCTTCACTTTCAACAATTTTAATAAATTCCAAAAGATTTCCATCTTCAAAAACCGATTGTAAATTGGTCAGGTTTTTATGTGCTTGATCAAAACGTTGTTCTGCAAAAGGGTGATTGTGCATCAAATTATGCCCAAGGGTACTGCTCACCTGTTTGGCACCCTGGTCTACCAATAATATGGTATCCTGAAAATTATGAAATACCTTATGCACCTTAAAGGGGTATTTTATAGCAAAAAGATCCGAACCCTCAGGGGTATCTTTGTGCTGCCCCCACTGCATTATATTGCCTTCTATACTCCT
>JBFHGV010000622.1:0-2717 GCA_041582955.1 Arenibacter sp. | reverse complement strand
CGACCCCAATGCCATCCTTGGCATTGGCTTCAAAATCCAAATCTGACCAACGATAGGTTTGTTTTCCCCATATCAGGGATCGGCCACCTACCTGTGTACCTCTAATCCAATCGAAACGTTTTGCTTCGGCATAATCATATTCCGAATCGTCATTAAAGAAATGCCGGGTAGTCTCATCAAAGCCCCAACGGGATTGTTTTGGGTATTTTGCCTTTATATTTGCAGGGGTCTCCCCGGCATTGGGCAGATCCCAAGGATCAAGGTTCATAGTGGGATAGTCCTGCACGTGTTTTACCATTCTTCCACGTTCCAAAACCAAGGTTTTAAGACCGTTCTCGCATAGCTCCTTTGCAGCCCAGCCGCCACTTATTCCTGTTCCTACTACAATGGCGTCAAAAGTATTTGTATTCGATTCTACTGACATTCTCTTTAATTAAATGTTATATGTATGGACCTGTTACAGGTTAAACTCACTAGTAATAGGTAATTTAATCAATATTTTAATTGTTTATCATACCCGCAAAGAAGTTTGGTATGAAAAGCGTTTCAATATAGCATACAAAATAAAAAAGCGCATCCTGCTCTGTACTGCTATGACGGGTTATACTTTATTTGAAAGATGTGGGTTCCTAACTTAATTTCCAAGTTAGGGCTTAAAGAAATCACGCTGCTATTGAAATAGGGTTTTACAGATGAACATAGAATTGCCTGAACTACCTATGGTCCTATGTTTTACTCAATTTTTGTTTCCACTATTTCACTGGGCACAAATCCAATCCTATAAGCTTGAGCGATTAGCACACTTCCCGCAGGAACCTCAAGTGGTTTTTGATAAACCGACCATACTTTTGGGGTAGTGCCATCCTTATCTATTATTTTATACCCTATAGAAGCTCCATCAGTAGCACATTCAAGTGTTATTTTATTGTTGGATGAGGTTATGTTGGGTGCTGAAGTTATTGGTTGGGTTTTCGTACCATTCCAAAGATTGGCTATCAATTCTTTTTCAGGAAGGTTGGGCACATCCCCAATTTCTTTTAGCCACCGATCCATTTCGGCTCGTAATTCTTCCATTTTTTCACTGTAATCCGGATTTTGGGCCAAATTATGTAATTCATGGGGATCGGTAATGCAATCATACAATTCTTCCGGATCCTTCTGTTCCCTAAACCAAAGTGCTTGTATGCTATCCAAATTCCCTTCATCGCGCAAACGCAACAATTCCTGCATGGTAGGAATCCTTTCCCTATATTCCACTGGCAAATAATATCCTTGTTCCGGCCTATAATTTCTAATATACTTAAATTGGTCATCGCGAACGGCACGGATGGCATCGGTAAATCCGTCAAAACGATCTGCTGCAGCATGAATATATTTACGTTCGCTTTCAGCCTTATATTCCCCTAAAAACGCCTGTCCTTGCATATAGGGGGGAGGCTCAATTCCTATGAGGGATAAAAGGGTAGGGGCAAAATCTACAAAACTGAGCAGTTGGGTATCTTTGGTTCCGGCAAGTTGTTTTTTTGGAAACCTTATGATCATTGGGGTGTTTAAACCGGAATCATAGATCAACCGCTTTTCCCTGGGCAGGGGTCCGCCATGGTCACCGTAGAAAAAGATGATGGTATTTTCCAATAGCCCATCCTCCTCCAACTGCTTTAATACGGCTCCGACCTGCTTGTCCATTTCCGCCACATTATTGTATAGCTTCCACATATCCCTGCGTACTTTAGGAGTATCCGGAAGGTATGGAGGAATATCAAAATCTGTATCTTTTGGCAAGTGTATTGGGGTTTCTTCTTCTGCCATACGGTCTCCACCCCATTTATAAGATCTATCCCCCTCATGATAATGCCTTGTTTCTATATTTCTAAAACCATAAGGCTCAAACAGTCCCGACTCATGGGTTTCCGTAAAATTGAACACTGAAAAGAAGGGTTGACTTCCATCACGATTGCGCCAATGCGCATAGGGACTACTTTCGTCCCAGGCCGTTTTTGGGGCTTCAAATTGATAATCTTCCTTATAGTTATTGGAGCAGTAATAACCGTTAATACGAAGTAGTTCACTAACCATACGGGCCTGGGTTGGTGGCACTGCGCCGTAGGAGGGCAACCCCGTAACCTCTGTATAGGACGTGGTACGCATATGGTTTGCCCCAATACTGGAAGGATACATCCCCATTATAATGGCAGCCCTACTGGGAGCGCAAACTCCTGAAGTAGAATACAAATTAGGATATACCACGCCTTCTGCGGCCAAGCGACTTAAATTAGGTGTCACAATAGTGGAATCACCAAAGGACGGAATGTAGGGTCCCATATCTTCGGTTACCAACCACAAAATATTGGGTCGCTCGCCCAATTGCAACGAGCTTGCTATTGCATTTTCCTTTTCTTTATTCTTGGGCCCTGTTTGGCAACCCACTAACAGTATTCCTACTAAGTAGATAATTAAGAAAGGCCTAGTGTTTTTATTAAATAAATTCATCTTATCTGCCTGTTTAATTTATAGTTAATCCCTGTCTTGATTACAATTTGAACCCTGCTTATTTTTTAATCCAATCATTAAATTCCAAAAAAAGATTGAACGTTGATGACCTTCATAAAACATTTCCCTTCCACTTTGCCTCGTTAATTATACCCATTGAATCACCATGACCAATGGGGACTTTATTTTTACCTCGTTCATTCTGTTTGTAGTTCTGTAGAAAGCTT
>JBFHGV010000621.1:0-2725 GCA_041582955.1 Arenibacter sp. | reverse complement strand
TCATGAGAATACTACTATTTATCTTTGTTTTTTATATCAATGTACAGTTTGTCAATGCCCAGTCTTACCGCAACTTATTAAGCGGTAATTACCCCTACGATACAATTAAAAAATATATAGTAAAAGACCAATCCTGGGTACCATTTCCAGAGTATAAGAATCGGAAGGAATGGGAAAAAATTCCCAAAAACCTAAGGGATGATTATGTTACGGAAGGAGAAAATTTTTTGGAGTATAAGTGGAAATATATTCCGGTTTCCCACTATTTGGAATTTACCAAAAGCGGTAGTAGAACCATTATGGAGAAACCGTACCGGGAAAATATACAAGCATTTGAAGCCTTGGTGTTAGCTGAGTTGGTGGAAGGCAAAGGGCGATTTCTAAAGGATATCATTAATGGGATATTTTATTATAGCGAGCAAACCTACTGGGGCAATTCGGCACATTTATCGCTCCAACGGGTAGGAGCCGGGCTGCCCGATGTACTGGAACCTACCATTGACCTGGGAGTGGGGAAAGTGGCGGCCAATTTGGCATGGACCCATCATTTCTTGGAGGAGGAAATAGACAAGGTAAATCCCTTAATTTTGAAAAGGTTGCGCTTTGAAATAGATAAAAAAGTGCTAAAACCTTATTATACCAGAAATGATTTTGGTTGGATGGGGTATACCAATGAAAGGGTAAACAATTGGAACCCTTGGTGCAACTATAATGCTTTGAACTGTATTTTGCTTTTGGAAAAAGATTCCATAACCCGAAGTGTGAATGTGCAAAAAAGTATGCTATCTGTTGATGAATTTTTGAATTATTATAAGGATGACGGCGGCTGTGAAGAGGGGCCATCTTACTGGAGCCATGCCGGAGGCAAGTTGTTTGATTACTTGGAACTGCTTTTTAAGGGAAGCCAAGGTAAAATTGATATTTACGGAGAGGAGCTTGTTCAAAACATAGGGAAGTATATCTATAAAGCTTATATTAACGGAGAATATTTCGTGAATTTTGCCGATGCCTCGGCCAAACTAAAATCACGTCCCGGTACTATTTATCGTTATGGGAAACGGATTAATGATACCGTGATGAGTGGTTTTGGGGCTTTCTTGGCCCAGAAACAACTTTATGGGGAAAGTACGTTCAAAGGCAAAATAGAATTGGCATTGGATGAGCTTTTTAATTTGGAAGAAATTAAAAATGCCAGGGCCAGAGAACCCATTTTGAGCGATTTTTGTCTGCCCGATACTCAGATTATGGCGGCAAGGGAACATAGGGAAAACCAGGGTTTTTATTTTGCGGCAAAGGGAGGTCACAATGCAGAAAGCCACAATCACAATGACGTGGGTACTTTTATTCTTTATTATGATGGTAAACCAGCCTTGATCGATGTAGGGGTAGATACCTATACGGCCAAAACATTTAGTGAGGAAAGGTATTCTATCTGGACCATGCAATCTGGTTATCATAACCTGCCTACCATAAATGGTATGGATCAAAAAGATGGTCTTGAATACAAAGCCCAAAATAGTTTCTATAAGGCCGAAAAGGATAGCGTCTTTTACTCCATGGATATTTCCGCAGCATACCCCAAAGAAGCCAAAGTGGCGTATTGGCAGCGTAGTTATACCTTGCAAAGAGGGAAGAAATTTGAGATTTCGGATTCCTATTCACTTTTGGAAAATGCTGGAGACACCCATCTTAACCTCATGGCAGCACTAGAACCTATTATTTTAAAACCTGGAGATATAAGACTTGGACGGAAAAAGACAGGCTTGACTTTACAGTACAACCCTGAAACGCTAAAACCAACTATTGAAAATATTGCTATAGATTCCAATTCAAGGCTTTACAATATTTGGGGGAAGCAATTATATCGTATAAGATTTCAAGTGCTGGGCACTAGTACAGAGCAGGACTTAAATATTTGGGTACAGCCTGTAAAATGACCAGCGAAAAATAGTGATAGGGGTAAAGAGGTATATAGTGCAGCTGGTCCCACATTTCAATGGTTTTAATACTCTCATTTTGCCAATCCAAATAATTTTTTGTGGAGAGAATAGATGTTTAATTTTCTGGTAAAAAAAGCTTCGGTTAATTGAGGAAATGCTGCATTAGCTATATAACCTCTATGGACACCTAATCTGAATTGTGCCCAATGAGATGTTTTGTAGAATTTTAAATAAAAACCATCTAAATATGATTCAATCCCATAATAATATATGGCTTCCTTATGGTGGGCGGTGGAAGGTTTGGGCAACAGGGCCTACAACCATTATTGGGATTGGGAGAAATGGGACCCAATGCAGCGGTTTTATCCAAATAATGGAAGTATGCCAAGTAGAAACAAGTGGAACAATAAATAATTATAAATTTTAGTTGTACATTTAGCAACACAAAAGCACGGGGTGCCTGGTAAAAACCAAGCTGAGATAATACCCGAAACCTGATTTGGATAATGCCAACGTAGGGATGCCCGCCAAGATATTTCATTTTCGGCTCCATTGTTTGGTATTCCAAATAATGGAGTTTTTGTTTTTAAACACTGTAAAATGAAAATAGAAAAATCAAATTTAGAACTTATTCCCAAGGGTGACCAAAATTGGCAAAATAGGCCAGAATGGTTTTTTAACAGAGAACACACGGATACCTACGAGCAATGGTATGAAGGGCGGTACAAACGCGCTGAAATATGGCAGAAAAAGGTAATGGAACAATTGGTGTCCAAAGACAAACG
>JBFHGV010000620.1:0-2732 GCA_041582955.1 Arenibacter sp. | reverse complement strand
CGATCCACCTTTGGCAACATCAATAAACTTCGTAGCTAAGTCAGAGTGCCCCGCATTTTTGCTTGTTTCCAAACTAACTCTTGTCTGGCCATTAAGAAGACCTTCGTAAGGACTGCCATCAGCATCAGAATCCCCGTTAACTGCTGGTGCAAAATATTCCGGTAATCTTGGGTCATCATAGCCTTCAAGAATACTTTCCATGGTAGCACTCATTCTAAATTCGCCCCAATCTGTAATAGTTTCAAGCGGATTTCTATTGGTTTCATCAACACTAACATAAGCATTTTGATCGTTAGTGGTCATAACACCGGCTGCAACTGCTTTTTCGGCCTCTATTTTCGCCAAAGCTGGATCTGCATATTTAATACGCATTGCCAAACGCAACCTTAAACTGTTTGCAAAGATCCTCCAACTGGTGCCATCACCTCCATAAATTCTATCTCCGTTCTGATATGAACTACCACCTCCAGCAAGTTGTGAAACGGCCTCATCCAAGGTAATAAAAAAACTTCGGTATATTGATTCCTGTGAATCATATGGAATAGTCTCCAATTCAAGATTTCCAACCTCAGAATAAGGAATTGGTCCCCAATAATCAGTAATCCTATGATAGGCATGTACTCGTAAAATTTTGGCCATCGCATTACCTACTAGATTTCCATTGGCCTCGGAAAGGTCTTCGACTAATTTTATTTGAGGTGCTGCTTCCCCATAGAAAGAGCTCCAGGCCAAATCGGCCCAACGACCTACCTGTACGTATCTGTCCGAGTCAAAACCCGAAGCTGTAGTAGCATAATATTGGGCCCATATATCGGAGAATAGATTTTGTGATATTTGAAACCTCCAGTGCAAACCATTTACAGAAGTATATTGGGCTTGTCCGAAAGCTTGTCCTTGTAAAACAGGGCTTCCTTCTATTTTACCGATATCGAGGACTAGGGGATCGGTATTCAATTCATCGAAATCCTCAGTACACCCTGTAATGCAGATAGCGCAGACCATTCCGAATCCGATTTTTGTTAATATATTTCTCATCATTTTTTTCTTTTAAAGTTACATTTTTTTTAGAACGATAGTTTAACATTTAAACCAAGACTTCTTGTGGTAGGTGGCGAGAAGGATTCAAAACCATCAGCATTGGTTGCCGTATTGATCAGAACTTCCGGATCAAAGGAAGCATTGTTCTTAAAAAAGAACAAGTTTCTACCAACCAATGAGATTTTAGCGGTATTGAAAAGATCACCTAGCACTGTTTTAGGAAGGCTATAACCCAACGTAATTTCCCTCATTCTAATATTGGAGGCGTCTTCTACGAATGCCTCACCTACAGGGGAATTACGGCCTCCTATTTTGGCCCAAAATTGTTCAGCATTCACTTGGATGTTATTAGGAGTACCGTCTGCTTGTACTACCTCTAGGTTAGGAAAAACATTAGTTCCAAACACCAAGGTGCCATCACGACCAGTTACCGTTGAAGCAAGAGCACCATCCGATGCCAATATGGCGTTTGTAAGAGAACCTACTTGGCCCCCTTGACGCATATCGATTAAGAAACTCAGACTAAAATTCTTGTAGTTAAAAGTATTGGAAATACCTCCTAACCAATCCGGGTTGTAATTGGCTACCAAGACATCTTGTCCAGAAGTTACTTGTGGCGTACCGTCAGCGGCAACAAGAACCCTTCCTTGGCTATCTCTAGCAAAGCCCCTTGAATAAATATTACCCCAAGGTTCACCTACATTTAATTCAAATCTCCTAAAGAAATCTCCTCCAAAGCTTAAAGTCTCCAATCCTTCTGCCAAGCTCAAGACCTCACTGGTATTCTTTGAGAAATTTACCGAAACATTCCAATTAAAATCAGCAGTTTGTACAGGTGTACCCGTCACTATAAATTCAATACCCTTATTTTGGATATCTGCACCATTAATAAACCTGGAACTGATAAGACCTTCCAAGGCAACATCTTGACTAAACAACTGGTCAATACTATTTGATTTGTAATAAGTAAAATCAATACCCAAACGACTACTTAAAAAGCGCGCATCAAGTCCAAGTTCTAGAGATTTGGTACGCTCTGGTTTTAAATTTGGATTGGGCAATTGGGTCTGTAACTGTAAAAGACCTCCAGCTACAAGATTTGCTGTTCTAGTAATTGAATAGGGATCTGTGTCATTTCCAACTTCCGCATATGAACCCCTTAATTTTAAATAAGAAATAGCCTCAGGAAGTGTTATTAAATCAGAAACCACTGCACTTACCCCTGCGGAAAAATAATCAAAACGTCTATTTTCAGCAGGTAATGTGGAGCTCCAATCACTTCTATACGTTAGGTCTAGGAATAAAGCATCTTTAAAAGACAACTGGCCAAATCCGTAAAGGGAATTTACTTCCTTAATACCAAAATCTTGTGAAGAAGTTAGATTCAAGGCGTTACTAACTGCAAAGACATTGGCAGCATTTAAACCACCATTGTTAGTGCTTAACCATTGACTTCTAGTTTGCCTATTGTTGCCCCCTAAATTTAGATTGAATGATAGGTCTTCGTTAATTTCATTTGTATATCCCAACAAAAAGTCGGAATTCCATTCATATCCGGACTCATTGCGGGTAATGTAATTACCATTATCTGCAATGATATAAGAATCATTATGCAAACGATCTTCACGTGACTGTGAACTTTGATCCAAGGCTGTTCTTACCAACAAATTGAGATTGTCCGTAAAGTTGTATCT
>JBFHGV010000619.1:0-2733 GCA_041582955.1 Arenibacter sp. | reverse complement strand
TGCGGGCACCTTTAGCGGCGTGTTGGGCTCCAATTCTTTTAATGGCGATAGAACTGCACTAGCGAACGAAATTAAGTCCAATCCAGATGTATATCAAGCGGATAATGTTTGGATAGGGGGTAGAGATGCACAAACGGGTGGTTTCGAGTACAACGGATTTGACAATGGTTCTTTTTGGCCTGGCGTAATAAGGAATAGTGACGGCACATATACCGAGAACTTTGGTGGTCCTGGAACCGTGTTGTTCGATGCTTATAAAGTTGTGGAACCAGGTGGTGGATTATGGGATGTAGGATCTTCCTTTATGTATGACCTTTCTTTTATTAAGTTACGGAATATTACGCTCACCTATGATCTGCCTCAAAAATTTGCCTCAAAGATTTCGGCTCAAAGGGTTTCATTCTCCGTTTTTACTAAGAATATTATGTTATGGAATGCAGCTGATATTGGCATAGATCCTGAACTTGCCTATTATCAAAATAACGGTTCTTACGATATAGGAAAAGAGAAATGGAACGCCCTCCCATGGGTTGCTCCCGTAGGATTTACAATTAATTTGACATTTTAAATAGATAAAAAATGAAAAACATATATAAAACTTTAAGATGGTCCATTCTATCAATGAGTATGCTTGCCGTTTGCTCCTGTAGTGATTCGCTAGACGAGACCAATGTAAGCTCCAATACCCTTCCTGAGGATAAGATAGATATTAGATTTGTTCTAACGAATGTACTAACCTCTACAGCTAAAAATGATGTTGACACCAATTACAAGGCAAGAGAGGTAAGTGCTGGCAGCCAATACCTTCAACGGGACAATGTTGATTTTTATAGTTTCTATTTTGTTTGGGACACCAAAAATTTTAATAGTTTCTTCCCGATCCTAACCAATAGTCAATATATTTATGACCGTGCGGAAGCCGAGAAGGAAGGAGATGAAAAAAAGTATTACCAGGCGGTATCCCTTATAATGAAGTCATATACTTATGGTTTTTTGACTTCAACATTTGGTGATATCCCATACTCAGAAGCTATAAAAGGCGAGGAGAGAGGTGATGCCTTTGTGCCGAAATACGATGCGCAAGAAGATATTTTCTTGGGCATATTATCAGACCTTTCAACAGCAAATGATATGCTAAAAGGTGTTGGCACCATCGGTATTGCCTCTAACGCAGACGTGGTTTTTCAAGGTGATGGTCAAAAGTGGCGAAAATTTGCCAATTCATTACGCTTGAGATATTGTATGCGTTTATCAGAAAAAACACTTTCAGGCTTGGATCCTTCGGCGGAGATAGCGTCTATAGTCAACAATCCCACTGAAAACCCTATTATGACGGATATTAGTGATAATGCCGAGGTAAAATGGATAGGTTCTGCTTCTGACAACAGCTTTCCTGGGGGGCCACTTTCGTATACCTTTCGATCAGAATTCTATAGAAGAAAACCTTCTGCTACTATTGTTAAGGATCTTATCGAATTAAATGACCCAAGATTAACGACTTGGATAAGACCGGTAGATGTTCAAATTTTTCCTGGTGCTACAGATGGTGTGGAATTGGTTGATGGCAGGGTAAGGCGAAACACTACTGTAGATATTGCTGCAAGAAATGCCGATTCGGATTTAACGAATGATGTCAATACTTCGTTGTTCGTTGGACTTGGGGTTGCGTTAAGCGCACCCAATGATTATAACATGGGAAATACAGTTACAGATGTTCGTTCCGGTATTACAGCGCTGGATCCAGATATTTATTTGGGAGATTCATCTAACCCACATATCTCTTATCTAACCAATATATATTCCGAGAATGCGAATGAACTGTCGGCAACTATGTTTATGAGCAGTGCTGAAACCCAATTTATTTTGGCGGAAGCCAGTGAACGAGGTTGGATTGGTGGTAACCCTATGGATTACTACCTTACCGGAATTGAAAAATCTTTTGATCGTTGGCAAATTGCTGACGGTGCCAGTTCCGCGGTATATGACGAGGGTAGCAATTCTCTAGTCGCTTTTGATAAAGCCGCTTATATGGCCAATGCCCAAGCTATTTATACCAATGCAACAGATAAACTGGCGCCTATTATGCACCAAAAGTGGATTGCAGGCTGGTTGACAGCTGAAGCCTGGTTTGATTGGAGAAGGACAGGTTTGCCAGAATTGGAAAAGAATGTAATTCAGGGTGCACAAGGTCAAGATATACCTAAAAGACAAATCTTGTCGGATCCCTTTAATGAAGATAATTTAACCCAAGCTACTGGCAGATTGCAACCTGCAGTCAATGATCAATGGTCTCTGATGTGGTTGTTGCAGTGATATTTACAAAGCATTAACCTAAAAGGAAGTTAGACATGGTTAAGCTGTTTTTACAATGCAGGCGATTTTAGCATAGAATAAACAGGATTTAGAATTAAATAATAATAAACCTATGGATTTTAAATCCATAGGTTTTACAAAGCTGTGAAATAGCCAACAGTTGTAGGGTTAATTTAGCATAATGCATTAGTAACTCGCTAATTGGATATTTAAACCCTAGTTATGGGAATAATTGTAAAAACCGAAAATCGTTTACCAGTGAGCATAATTTTAACTAAAGATTTTAAACAATGAATTGGACTCGTAGAAATTTTTTAAATGCCGGAATAATGACTGCCCTAGGTGGAATATGGTTAAGTAGAGGTTTCGAAAAACTGTCGTTTTATTCCGTTGAAAACAAATTGCCAGGAGGTTTTTGGC
>JBFHGV010000618.1:0-2734 GCA_041582955.1 Arenibacter sp. | reverse complement strand
GTATCTCATTATGTTTTTGAAGTTCCGCAATCTGATTTTCTAATTCATTTCTGGATCTTTTATTACTTTTCTTAAATCTCCTTAATGGGCTAAATAAAGTGTTCCACATCGTATCAAAATATTATATACTAAAATTGTAAAGCTACGATTTTCATAAGTTAATAGACCAGCATGTGAATTAGTTTATAGTTAAACTACTCAACATTAGATCATTCCACAATAAGGACTAGGATATTCTAAGTGGTACTAGATGCTTCTTAAAGACCTCTTTTGATGACAGGAAAAATATAACAGATATAAAAGGGAATTACTAAAAAGGAGATGATATTCCACAGAAGGACATTATAATAGAAATACAAGTCATCACCACTAACTATATCCAAAGACGATCCCTTCTAGGAATAAAACAAATTGCCACATCCAACCTTCCTTTTTCCAATAGGCTGCCCTTTTGTTTTTCTTTTATACCGAAGCCATCTTCCCCTTAGCTAAGTTATGATACCTTTTTGTTGATCCTAAATTCTTTAATTTTGGATTTTAGACCTATAACCTAATAAACATCCAGAACATCCCTGATTGCCGATAACTTCCTAGGGGACACCTCTCAATAGCGCCTAGCAAAACCTCACTCCAATGAAACCCGTTCCCAGCCTACTTCAGGAAGTTCATAACGGTCCAATTTCATGACCTTTCTGGTCCCTTCATAATACTTATACACCAGATAAACACAATCATCAGAACTTTCAATATAGAAAAGACTCAACCTTTTAGGAAAGGGAAGTTTCATCAGCTGACATTCTTTATTCAACTGATGCGCTCCTATTTCCATCAGCAGGTGCTTAATGGCATATCGATCATGGTTTCTATATACAATATTTTTCATTGCTTGGATATAATCCTATTTTATGGATATTTTCCAAAATTACAAAATTTTGCTTTTGAAGCCAGAACAGAAAAGTTAAATTCTTAAATTAGGGTAAAACTAGTTATATGTGTTATGGCACTCGGGTAACGTCTACCGCCAAAGAGGTGGAAAAGTTCTATAATGTTTCCAAATTAATGGGTAAGACCCCTATAGAGGGGGAACTTACCTATTACCATGCAAACGGATGGGCCCACCCTTTACTATGGATTATCCCCCAGGAAAGCAGTAGTCATATAACCCCTTCCATGTGGGGCATTATGCCACAAGACCGTAGAGGTGCAGATTTTAAAACCTACTATAAGGAAGCTGCCAGATATGGAGCCGGACTCAATGCACGGTCCGAAAAAATATTTGATCATTTTATCTACAGGTTCAGTGCAATGAGCAAACGCTGCATTATACCTGTAAACGGATTTTACGAGCCCCATACGGCACCCAAAAAGTTTAAGATACCGTTTTATTTTGAACGAAAAGATAAGTCTATTATTAGCTTGGCCGGACTCTACACCACTACCAAGGATGGCTATAATACCTTTAGCATATTGACCAAAGCTGCCACTCCCCTCTTTAAAAAAATACACAATACCAAAAATAGGAGGCCAATTATTTTAAAGGATGAGGATGCAAGGCTTTGGCTGAATAACGACCTCAACGAAGACGATATCCGAAATATAATGGCAGAGGATATGAATGATGTTGCTATGTATGCACATCCCATTAGCAAAGACCTATACAACCCCAAAATAGACTCTAACAGAGCTGATATTATTAAAGAAGTGCACTATGAGGAATTGGAGATTGAGTATTAGTTACTACACCGGTCCAGTAAATTGAGCCATGACTGGTACAGTAATTTGAAACCTGATAATACTTGGCACTTAATTACTACCCTCTATTGCGAAAGCCTTAGTGGGATTGACGGACAGCAACATACTAATTTCATGTTTGGTGAATCCTTTTGCCAGTAGGACCGGAAGGAGCTTGGTAAAAATATCGGTATAGGGGGTAATGGATTGACGATTTTTTTGCGGATCGTACCAACCCGCATCGTGGGATATTAGTATCCTATCCAGAATTCCATTTTCCTTGGCAAATACCAATTTTGAAAGGTGTTTGTCCATATCCCACCCCAGTCCGTCCAGACTGATCCAACATCCCTTGGCTGCGGCTTTTAGGTAGGAATTATTGTCTGCTTCCGCCTGGGCATGTACCCAAATAAATTTGGCTAAATCACACCCCGTTTCCTCAATAATATTCAATTGCGGCCATAAGCCCACTGCTTTTCCGGTATGGGAAGCTATGGTCAATCCCGTCTCTAAACTAGTAAGAGCGGCGGCCTTAACCAACTTTTTATGCAAGGTATCCAGAGGGTCGGCTGTATCTACCCCTATTTTAATAAAGCCAGGTTTAATAGTGGTACTATCTATTCCATTTTCAAATTCATCGATCCATTTTTTTGCCAGTTCTTCAGCTGTAATTTCCGAGACATATTTTGGTAGATATTTATTACCCCTTGCCCCATAAAGTCCGGTATTGGCAATGATCTTAAGTCCTGTTTTGGTTGCCAATTTTTCTAACAGCAACACGTCACGCCCTAAATAAGCAGGGGTGGCATCCACAAAATAATTTACCTTAAAAGGTGCCAGATCTTCTAAATAAGGTAATATTTCTTCCATTATGTTAGGGTGGCTCCAACTTTTAGGCCGAATGCTATCCGCACCAATAAAATCGACCAAAACGTGCTCATGCGACAGCCATATTTGGGTAGTATCCAAGGAGCTGCTTCCATGTACGTGCTGTATATAAGCT
>JBFHGV010000617.1:0-2744 GCA_041582955.1 Arenibacter sp. | reverse complement strand
TGTAAATACTTGGATCTATTAATAATTTAGCACCTATTCGTATTCTTCCGTTACGTTCCTTGACAATTTTATGACCGCCCCCCTTTTCTTATCCACCACCGGATAGAGGCTCCAGTTATCTTGGTCTATCTGCTCCAGTTCCCAATTCCTATCTGCTTTTACCAATAGCTTCTTTAGTTTTCTCGGAAACGCATTGGCTTCGCGTGCCTTTTGCCAAGTTCTAATTACTTTGAATATTTCATATTTCTGCGGACAACTTTCCACATCGTTTTGGTTCAATTTTAAACTAAAGGTCATGCCAATCCCGCAGGATACGGCCATAATGTGTTCATATTGTTCCACTGTGGAAGTAGCTGTAATTGGAAAATTTCCACCTACACCAACAGGGAAAAAGTTGGCATATGTGACATCCCTTAAATCTTTACCTTGACTTGTTGTACTTCCCCATTCCCTGGTATCTATATCATAAAGGTTTTTACCTCCACCTACATTCCAAATACTTTGATAATGCCAAGAGCCTTCGGATAGGGTAGCTCCCGTAAAACGAATGGATGGCAATCCATATTCATCCGCTTTATCAAACATTTTTCCAAAAAATCGTTTAGCCGAGTAATAACCATGCCCATTATTGAATAGGAATTCTTGGCCATCAAAATCGTAATATCCAAGTCCGTTTATTTTACAAACATCGGCGTAATATTCTGCAATCTCATCCTGCAACGCTATATTAGGAATTAGGCCATCATAGCCAAAATTAATAGTTACTTGTAGTTTGTAAATAGTATCGTTTGCCTTATGGTTGGCCGGTTTGGTGCCCCAGTAGCCCCGCTTTACGTTCAAAAGGCGGTAGGGTTTTTCTTGGGATATTCCTAAATAATGGATAAGCTCTTTCCCAATTTTTATCATATTCAGATTCTTGGCATGCCCTTCCCAACTAGCGATTTCTTCCATATATTTAGGATCATCAACAACAATAATGGTGTCCGTTGGACTTATATCTCCTACCAATAAACGCTTCTGTTGATAACACAAACTATCGCTTGGAATAGGGCTTGCATCCTTGGTGCCCGGAGCCAAGGCCGTGGTTATTGGAGTCCTACCAATAGATATCCCGTATTTTGAGGCCATTTCGGCATATTCTTTATGCGATACATCACCAGAGGTTAAACGAATTGGTTTCTTTTCAAAATCAAAGCCATCCAAATAACCTTTATTGCCACGGTCGGCTCGAACAAAACCTTGATCGTACAAACTAATGGTTTTTAAACCCAGTTGATGCGTATAAGAAATGATACTATCATATAACCTACCGTATGTTAATACGTCTGGAACAAAGGCAGTAGGATCTTTCACCCACTTACCATTTATTGTAGGATAGGGCAAATTTTCTTCTTTTACTATGTCATGAATAACGCTCATGAGTGCCGAATGGTCCGGGCTTCCCCATAATGCTACCGATGACCCAATATAATCGACACCCGGTATGGGTTCAACCTCTATATGATTGGGAATGTTAGCAGGCATATTGGGTATAAGGGAAAAAAATACCTCCCTTTTTTTAGTCCTATCCCTTGAATTATAGGTAATGGATATTCTTCCCTTATCATCTACCTCAGCGGCGTTACCGTACAATATTCTATAATATGGTTCCTTGTGGGCATAAAAGGCAACATCACTGATTCCATTGCCTCCCAAGGTAAATACTTGGCCTTCATGAAGGTCTTCTGGCAAAGGATATTGGATGCTGTCTGGAGAATGGATGACATATTGGAAAGGCGCAGCATCTGCAATGGTTTTGGATGTACCGCCCAAGGTATTATCGTTTAGGGCCAACATCCCAAGGGCATAATTCACAGTTTCACTGGTGTCACGTGCCACTCCAATGATTTCCCCAAAAAGATTGGTAATATTGGTATGGATCGAACCCCATTGAACTCCTTCAATATCGTCACGGTTAGTCAGGGACAGTAAGGTGAACTTTAGGTATTTATCTTTTGGATCAACACCAATTTTAGCTACAGAATTGTTGGGAAAACCTAGTTCGATCATGTTTTCTGAGATATTATATTTTGCCCTTATCGGCTCATACAAGGTATCGAGTTTATTATTATATAAGGTTAATAACGGTGATGGTTTGTCTAATGGACTAAATTCACGAGGCACTGGCTTTGAAATATCCTCAATGCTGTAAATAAACCCGTTTTCATTTAATGAAATATTTAGATAATTTGTTTTTAACTGAAGGCGCGATTGGCTGTCGCAGCTAAACATTAGGAATGTTAAAATCAGAAATAAGAGAACCTTACTCTTTTGTATAATGTATACAGTGATCAATTGATTTACCAACCTTACTAACCTCATAGTTTTCATTCAATATTCTTTTTTATTTATTTATACATAATCTACTATTCCATTGAACTAGTAGCTTAAATTATTTAGTTTTAGTCTTAATTATCCTGACGAAATCATTACTTGAAGCAGCTATAATTCCTCCAGCTTCCTTAATTTTTATTACTGCTAGATCCTTAATGTTCACATTTAAAAACAATCCAGATTTTACAGGCCTTACAGGGATAAAATTTCCCTTGCCGTCTCCTTCCAACAAGAGCCCAAGTCCTGCATCATTTCTTGTTGTCTCCACTTCGGAATCATATAGTCCACCTGCTATAAGAATATCTAATAGCTGATCATTATTGAAATCATCAATAAGAATAGCTTCTATATTGGATATTTGGGCCTCAATG